>NZ_JBGONH010000011.1:0-94115 GCF_041439075.1 Vibrio sp. FF145 | reverse complement strand
TTGATCTTATTCTTCGCGCTGAAAGATTAGAATGCGGGGTTCATGACACGCTTACTCATATCTCACTAGTGGCTTACTGGCTCTTACTGGGGCATTCAGCATCCAAGAATGGGCGGCGGTGATTGGTGTGGTGATGGTGTTTGTTACTTACTTCACCAACCGCAGCATTATACTCAGACGATAACGTCTAAATATTCCCAAGGGAACTGGACTAGAGGTTATTACTACCAGAATGGAACAAGTCTGTTTGAGTGTTCAAATGATGGTGTTAACTGGTCAAAAGACACTTGTAAGTAAAGCCCGTCGATACCGATTAAATCTAGATAATCCGTATGCAATAAAAAAATCCAGTGTTTACAAGGCACTGGATTTTTAGTTTTGGCTGACCATTATTTAGCTTTGGTTTATCTAAAGAGCCTAAGCGATCTCAATCTTCTCAGCTTGGTTCTGTTCTACCATAGACAGTGCCAGCGCTTCCGCCGCTTTAATACCATCGATACCAGCAGATAGGATACCACCCGCGTAGCCTGCGCCTTCACCAGCAGGGAAGAAGCCCTTAAGGTTGATGCTTTGGTAGTCTTTGCCACGTTTGATGCAGACAGGAGAGGACGTACGCGTCTCAACACCTGTTAATAGACCGTCTGGCGTAGAGAAGCCTTTGATCTTCTTCTCGAACGCTGGGATTGCTTCACGAATTGCTTCGATAGCAAAATCAGGTAGCGCCTTTGAAATATCAGTTAGGTGTATACCCGGTGTGAATGATGGTTTTACTTCACCGATTTCACTTGGATCGCGACCTTTTAGGAAGTCACCGATTTTCTGTGCAGGGGCGTCGTAGTTCTCGCCACCTAGAACATAAGCGGCACTTTCTAATTCACGTTGTAAACGGATACCTGCTAGTGCATCACCTGGGTAATCTCGCTCTGGGTCGATCCCCACAACGATAGCACTGTTTGCGTTACGTTCTGCACGAGAGTATTGGCTCATGCCGTTGGTGACTACGCGGCCTTCTTCAGAAGTCGCGGCAACCACAGTACCACCCGGACACATACAGAAGCTGTATACAGTGCGGCCATTCTTACAGTGGTGTACTAATTTGTAGTCCGCTGCACCTAAGATAGGATTACCTGCGTTTTTACCGAAGCGAGCTTCATCGATCATCGCCTGTTTGTGTTCGATACGGAAACCAACAGAAAAAGGCTTAGCTTCCATGTAAACGCCACGTTCGTGCAGCATTTCAAACGTATCACGAGCACTATGGCCAACAGCCAGTACAACGTGGCGAGATTTGATCTTTTCACCGTTAGAAAGCGTCAAGCCAGTGATTTGACCGTCTTCCATGTGAACGTCATCAACGCGAGTGCTGAATCGGATTTCGCCACCTAGCTCAATGATAGAAGCACGCATCTTCTCGATCATGGTAACCAGTTTAAAGGTACCGATGTGCGGCTTACTTACGTATAGGATTTCTTCAGGTGCACCAGCAGCTACGAATTCTTCGATTACCTTACGGCCGTAGTGCTTTGGATCTTTAACTTGGCTGTATAGCTTACCGTCAGAGAATGTACCTGCGCCACCTTCACCAAACTGTACGTTTGATTCAGTGTTCAGAGTGCGCTTACGCCAGAAACCAAAGGTATCTTTCGTACGTTCACGAACTTCTTTGCCACGCTCAACGATGATTGGATTGAAGCCCATTTGAGCAAGCACTAGGCCAGCGAACAAACCACAAGGGCCAAAACCGATAACGACAGGGCGCTCAGTTTGGTTCTCAACCGCTTTAGCCACGAATTTGTACTCCATGTCAGGAGTCACTTTTACGTGCGGGTCGCTAATGAATTGCTCTAACAACTCAGCTTCGTTTTCAACGAGAACATCAAGCGTGTAGATAAGTAAGATTTTTGATTTCTTACGAGCATCGTAGCCACGTTTAAAGATATTAAAAGAAAGTACCTGATCAGAATTAATGCCAAGCTTTGCTTCAATAGCGTCTTGAATGGCTGATTCTTCGTGGTCTAGAGGGAGTTTAATTTCGGTTAAACGTATCATTTCGATGTCTCGTCTTTATAGGTGTCTTAGCTAGACCGCTTCTAAACGCAGAGTTTGATGAAAACGCTGATGTTGAAAGAAGCGATAAGCTCACAATGGCGCGCATTTTACGAGAAATTGATTTATCTGTCATACTAATTTGGAAACATGGAGCAAATAGACACGATATTAGAGCCGTATGATGTTGAATTTTGCCTTGGGATGAGTATTATCCTCCATTCTTCAATTTTGACTAACTTATAGAGCAGAGCATCATGGCATTTGTCGTAGGCGATAACTGTATTCAATGTAAATACACGGACTGTGTGGCGGTATGCCCCGCAGATGCGTTCCATGAAGGCCCGAATTTCATGGTAATCAACCCAATCGAATGCATTGATTGTGGTTTATGTGTACCTGAATGCGATGCTCAAGCGATCTTCCAAGAAGATGATCTGCCAGAAGATCAAAAGATTTTTATTGAAGTGAATGCCGAGCTTGCCGAAATCTGGCCGGTACAAACTGAAGTCAAAGCACCGATGGATGAAGCTGAAAAGTGGAATGGTGTCGCTGATAAGTTGGCAATGCTAGAAAAGTAATTGTTGAAAAGAACTCAAATAAAAAGGCGTACTGATTTAATCAATACGCCTTTTTTAATATCTGAGCAGTGTCGACTGGCTCGTTAGCTTATGAAATTTAGCTATGCTGACGACGCATGTTGTCGAGAATAATACCTGTCGCCATTGCTACATTCAGAGACTCTGCGCCACCGAATGCTGGAATCGTAATCTTGTCTGTCACGAATTTAGCGGCGTGTTCACGAATACCGTGAGACTCACTGCCCATCAGTAAAATACCGTTGGCAGTAAATTCCGTCTTATGAACACTTTCACCTTCTAAGAACGCTCCGTAAACAGGCAGGTTCGCTTGCTCTAAGTATTCAGGTAAGTCTGTTTGGCTTACGTGTACTCGGCCAAAGCTGCCCATGGTCGCGCTGATCGTTTTTGGGTTGTATGGGTCTGCACAATCGCTGCTCGCAACGATATGCTTAATGCCATACCAGTCTGCTACGCGAATAATCGTACCTAGGTTGCCCGGATCAGATACACCATCCAGTGCAATCATTAACCCAGTAGCTTTTGGTAATTCAAACGTTGGGATCTCAACAACAGCAATCGCCGCATTGTTACTCACCAAAGTACTCGCTTTGGTTAGGTCATCAAGCGAGGCTTCAACACAATCAAACTCAAACAGTGACGCGTGATTTTCAGATAAGAAATCAGCCGTAGCAAAGACGTTCTTTACGACTAAGTCACTATTGAACAGCTCAAGTACGTTTTTTTCACCTTGAACTAGAAACAGGCCGTGGGCTTTACGTTGTTTCTTTTGGCCCAAAGCACGAAGGAGTTTTAATTGGTTTTTTGAAATCATGTTTTTATCCTAGATATAAGCCCGCGCATTATAGAGCAAAGGTTGGATAACCAAAAGCGTGATAACTCAATGCGATCCACTAAAAAGCAAAAGCAACCCACTTAAAAAAGAAAAGCGCACTAAATAGCGCGCTCTTATCTGATTTAATCATCTAACATTAAGCTGAACCCAAGATTAGCTGACCTGTATGATTAATATGGGGCAGGGTAGCGCTTAAACACTGTGTTGATATCGGTAAGGATCTCTTCTGACAACGGTTTGCTGAACGCTGCTACGTTCTCTTTCAGTTGTTCCATTGTGGTTGCGCCAATAATAGTGGCGGTGACACCATCAACTTGATTACACCACGCTAAAGCTAGTTGGCTCGGTGTAAATCCGTGAGCGTTCGCAACTTCGACATATCCTTTTACGGCTTCATTGGCAGACTCAGTGTCGCGGAAAATACCTTTACGCTGCATGTACGTCCAACGGCTGCCTTCTGGTCTCGCACCATCAATGTATTTGCCACTCAGCATGCCCGCTGCTAACGGTGACCATGGTAGGTAGGCAACGTCTTCATGCACACAGTTTTCAATCAAATAAGGCCAGTCTTTCGCGTGCAGCAAGCTAAATTCATTCTGAATAGAGACCATTCGCGGTAAATCATGCTTCTCACTGAGCTTAAGGTAAGTGTTAATACCCCAAGTGGTGTCATCAGACAAACCAACATGACGGATTTTTCCCGCTTTGATGCAGCTCGCCAGTGCTTGGAGGATCTCTAGCATCTCCGCTTCATGCTGCTTTCTGTCGATATCACTGAATCGAATATGATTCGGGAAATGTTTGCCAAAGTGAGGCGTCGTTCGGTTTGGCCAATGCAGTTGGTAAAGGTCGATATAGTCCGTTTGTAAACGCGCTAGTGAAGCGTCAACCGCTGCAATTACAACTTCCCCCGTGATTGGCCCGCCATCTCGAACCCAAGGCAATCCCGGACCTGCAATTTTGCTGGCGATGATGACTTCTTGGCGGCGCTGCGGATTGCGAGCTAACCAGTTACCTATGATTGCTTCCGTTTTACCGTAGGTGTCTGGAGACGGTGGTACTGCGTACATCTCTGCGGTATCGATAAAGTTAATACCTTGGCTTAGCGAGTATTCGATTTGTTGGTCAGCTTGTTGTTGCGTATTTTGCAGCCCCCAAGTCATGCTGCCAAGGCAGATTCGGGAAACGGGAATTTGACTACTTCCTAGTTTTGAGTATTCCATTAAATTCGGGGTTCCTGTAGTGAGGCTCGTTAGTGCTCGCAGTGTGGATATTGAAAAAGGGCGAGTGAGGAATGAAAACGAATATAAATTATTAGCACAAAATGGCAACACAGGGTATGGCTTGGGCAAGTTTAATGAGTCATTTCTCATTGCAAGAAATGAGTCTGCTTGATGATTGAGAAGCAACATACAAAAGACGCGATAGATAACAAGGTGTTAATAGATCAGGCGCCTGAATGAAGCTGCATTGGGATAGGAGAAAGGTTCAGAGACAAAAGAGCTCTACATCAACGAGAAGTAGAGCTCTTTTTTTAGGGGTTCTATAAACAAGTTCTGAGTATTGATTAAGTTACGAGGTCGCGTTGGTGTCAAAACCACCTTGAGATTGCGCCTGTCTTAGAGCTTCCTGCCTTTGAACTTCTTTCTCAGTTAATACTGGTTGAAGCGTTTCCTCAGAGGCTTGAGGAGAGAAAATGAAATATTTATTAATCGTCATAACTGTGTCTCCGTGTAACGTATGACAGATTCTGCATCAAGGATAAATTGTGATCATCATCCACTTTGTACTTTTTTTAGGCTGAGAGCGGAGGGCGTAGAATGCGTACAAAGCGATCGCTTATCATCCGTATGCAATGTTGAACTGACGAAACCCTCTGTTTTCAAGTATAGGAAGCGCATCTAATTTCGCACAACAATGATTTAGAGCAATTACATACATGGTCAGGGGCGTAAGATGAAAAGCCTCGCGACTGACTCTGCGTACGTATTTGTCTAAAAATACATCGCTTATCTATCTTAATAATTAGGTCAGTAAATCAATTACTTAATCCATGGTGAGATGAATTATGGAAAAGCTTGTAGAACGTTTCCTGAATTACGTTACTTTTGATACTAAATCCGATCCTTCTAATCAGCAATGCCCAAGTTCACCGGGTCAAATTACTTTTGCTGAAGCCTTAAAGTTAGAATTGGTTGCATTAGAGTTAGTTGATGTGTCTTTAGACGAAAATGGCTATTTGATGGCTAAACTGCCGTCGAATGTCGATTACGATGTGCCTGCCATTGGCTTTGTCGCACATATGGATACCGCCCCTGATGCATCAGGCGCGAACGTGAAACCTCAGGTGATTAAAGATTACCAAGGTGGAACGATTGAATTAGGCACAAGTGGCGAATATTTAAACCCAAGCCAATACCCAGACCTTGATGCCCTGCATGGTCACGACCTTATTACGACTGACGGCACAACTCTGCTTGGTGCCGATAACAAAGCGGGCATCGCTGAGATCATCAGTGCGATTGCTTACCTGAAAGCGAATCCAGACATCAAACATGGCGACATCTGCATTGGTTTCACACCGGATGAAGAGATTGGCCGCGGTGCGAACCTGTTTGACGTTGAAAAATTTGGCGCCGAGTGGGCGTACACCATCGATGGTGGGCCAGTAGGGGAGTTGGAATTTGAGAACTTTAATGCCACGAGCGCTGATGTTATCTGTCATGGTGTGAACGTTCACCCAGGTACCGCCAAAGGTAAAATGGTGAACTCAATGAACATTGCAGCGCAATTCCAACTGATGATGCCTGCGCAAGAAACACCAGAGTGCACAGAAGGTTATGAAGGTTTTTACCACCTGAAGTCGGCTGAAATGGGGGTGGCTCGCTCTGAACTGGGATACATCATCCGTGATTTTGAACGTGAGGGTGTAGAAGCGCGTAAGGCATTCATGCAACAGAAAGTGGATGAGCTGAATGAGCGTCTTGAGAAAGGCCGTGTTGAGCTGGTGCTAACCGATAGCTACTTCAATATGAAAGAGATGGTTGAACCGCATCAACATATTATTGAATTAGCGAAGCAAGCGATGATTGAGTGCGATGTTGAGCCAATGATCAAGCCTATCCGAGGTGGTACAGACGGTGCTCGCTTATCTTTCATGGGGCTACCGTGTCCGAATATCTTTACTGGTGGCTACAACTTCCACGGTATTCACGAGTTCATTACCATTCAAGGCATGGAACAAGCGGTAGAAGTGATCGTGAAACTCTCTCAACGTACCGCTATTCACTATCAAAAATAGCCGCCTAAAACGCGATATCTCTTTGTATTTTTGAGAGTATTCATTAATACTCTCTTTAAGCATAAGGGAGTACGCGATGAAAAAGTTAGTTTTACTTTGCACCCACTTAGCCGTGGGTGCTTTTGGTTTTGGGCTGGGTGTCTATGCACTACCTATCTTGATTGAGCCTGATTCTCCTTCCTCAAGTTCTGTTGAAGCGATCAGTCAGCAGGCGATCTATACAGGTGAGTTCACCAAAGATCGACAAGACAGTGACTTTTTGCATTGGGGAGAAGGCATCGTCTCTGTCTCTGAAAGTGCGATAGCTTTTGAAGGTGAATTGGCGCCGGGGCCTGATTATAAGGTTTACCTATCACCCAAGTTTATTGAAACCGAGCAAGCTTTCAATGACAGCAAGAACGAGTTACTGAGAGTCGGAGATGTGAAAACATTCGACCGATTTATGGTTAACCTCCCAGAAGGTACTGATCTTAATCGATTTAATACGGTTGTGATTTGGTGTGAAACTTTTGGCCAATTTATTACTTCTGCCAAGATAAAATGATAGCCTTACCTATTAATCATGAAAAGGAGCGCTCTATTTTTGAGCGCTTTTTATAATGCGTTTATTGGATTGAGTCAGTCGCTGTAAAGCTCATCGTTTTAATGCTCGTCGTTATAAAGCTTAATTGTTGTAATACAAAGGAATAAATGATGGAAAAGATGTGGCAAGTAATAGATTTCTTACTCGCTAATAAGTTTATTTTTAGTGTGCTGATCATCTGCATTATATTAATAATCCGACGAATCACTTTGTCTCGAATCCGTGGTGATGTCGCTTTTCTTAGTGAAGACCAACGTAACTGGATGTCACGTACCAAAAATGGCACATTCGCGATTATTGTTGTGACGTTATTCGTGTTGTGGAAATCCGAAATCAGCGAATTTGCGCTGTCTGTTACCGCTATTGCGGTTGCGATAGTCGTGGCTTCAAAAGAGATCATCCTCTGTTTTACTGGCTCTATTCAGCGTGCGAGTTCTCGCTCATTTCGAATTGGTGATTGGATTGAAGTGGGCAAAATCAGCGGTGAGGTGATTGAGCACAACTTGATGGCGACTGTGATTCAAGAAATCGATTTGTATCATGGGCAATATCACTTCACTGGCAAGACAGCCACGCTGCCTAATAGCATGTTCTTCACTTATCCGGTAAAGAACCTCAACTTCATGAAGCGCTATGTTTATCATAACTTTTTTGTGACGGTGAAAGACTTTGTAAACCTATACCCTATGGTGCCGGGTCTTATCGTGAAAATTGAAGAGCATTGTGAAGAGTTTATCGATGTTGCCCGTCGTTACAATGGTGTGATTGAGAAGCACGCTGGCGTTGACCTTCCTGGCTCTGAACCGCATATTCATATCACGAGCAGCTCAACGGGTGAGCAAGAAGTCCATTTTATGATCTTCTGCCCGACAGAGAAAGCGATTCACCTTGAACAGGATATCCGTAAAGATTTCATGGAAGCTTACGCGTTGGCATTTCCCTCAAGTGACTAATACGATGCTGGAAGCTAACAAGTCCGAATAAAAAGAAAGCCGAGAGCGATAATATCGACTCTCGGCTTTTTTGTATTTGAGATCTAGACTTAGACTTTGAGACCTAGCGTTAGAGATTAATCTAGGTCAGCGAGTGGCAACCAGTCTACTTCTACACCAGCTTGCTCAAACATATCTTGGCTTATCTTGATCTTATCTCCCCAGCGAGAAAGGAAATCTTCACTTTGCTCTGGGCAATGTACCGCTGAAATTCCCGTTTGGATGATTTTTGCTGCACAGTTCGGACAAGGGAAGTGAGTGACCCAAACTTCACAACTGTCTAAATCACGTTTAGCAAACAAGATTGCATTTTCTTCAGCGTGAAGTGTCTTGAGGTATTTCATCTCGCGATCGTCAGTATCCGCACTATCAGACACGCCATGTGGGTAGCCATTAAAGCCAACTGAAACAATACGGTTGTGCTTAGTGATGACGGCGCCGACTTGAGTTGAAGGATCTTTACTCCAAGAACCGACCAATTCCGCCATTTGATAGAAACGTTTAGCCCATTTTGAAATCATGAGAATTCCTTAACAATTAAATGTGAATGCTTATCTGTCTGACAATACATGATGTTAGACAATATCCATAGAGAACAAAAGCTGAGAGGTTGATTTACTTAGAAATTGTAACGCGTTTGTAATTACTTTATAAGCACTTAGTTTCAATTAACATATTGATACACTTTGGTTCGTTATAATTGATATTCCTCGGACAATAGTAACGGGTGTGTTACGTAAATTTTATACTGTTCAAATACTAACAAGTGACGGTATAACCATGCGTAAAAAGTTGATCCTTACGGCTCTTGCAAGCTCTCTTATTCTTGCTGGATGTGGGCAAGATGCTCAAAATGCCAAGCAAGCGCCTCTACCTCTCGTAGCAGTACAGGATGTTAGCGTTGTTTCTCACCAGCAAAGTAAGTCGTACATCGGTCGTATTGAAGCCGTTGAAGACACGGCTATCACAGCGCAGGTTTCTGGCTATCTACAAAGCCGTCATTTCAATGAAGGTCAAATGGTCGAAAAGGGCCAATTACTGTACTCCATTGAACCCTCTTCATTTGAAGCTGAAGTAGCAAGCGCAAAAGCGTCTGTTGCTCAAGCGAACGCGAACCTTAAAAAAGCCGAGCTTGATTTTAACCGAGGTAAGAACCTTCTCCCTAAGGGGAGTATTTCTCAATCGGAATTTGATGCATTGACAGCAAACTTATTGGGTTCTCAGGCACAGCTTGAAGCAAGTCAAGCACAACTCAATGCAGCCAATGTCCAGCTTTCTCATACCAAAATTATTGCGCCTTTCTCTGGACGAATCAGTGACACCAAAGTGAGCACGGGTGATTTGGTTTCACCGTCTTCAGGTGTACTGACTACTTTGGTTAGCCTAGATCCAATCCATGCATCGTTCAGCATCAGTGAGCGTGAGCGTATTGAGCTGGGTATGGATCGTATCGAAGGCGACGGCAGCAGCGATTCTGCAGGTGTTGAAGTTCAGATCATGCTTGAGAATGGTGAAGCGTTCGAACATCTAGGTCAGCTTGATTTCTTGGGTAACCGTATCAACCTCAATACTGGTACGATCGCGATGCGCGCAATTGCTGATAACCCGAACCAGCAATTACTTCCAGGCCAACACGTTCGCGTTGATCTACGTGAAAAGCAATCTATTGATGTTGTGACTATTCCGCGTCGTGCAGTTCAAACCGACCTAGAAGGTGACTTTGTGATGGTATTGGTTGAAGGTGAAGCCGCACCCGTTGCTGAGCGCAGAAACATTGAGATGGGGCGACAAGTTGAAGGTGGTGTGATCGTTCATTCTGGTCTAGAGAAGAACGACGCAGTGATCACTCAAGGCCTACAACGTGTACGTAATGGTATGTCTGTTCGTATTCAAGCTTCTGCTGAACAAGCTGAGTAAGGGGGCTATTTATGTTAAGTCGTTTCTTTATTCAAAGGCCTAAGTTTGCCCTTGTCATATCCATAATATTAACGCTGGCGGGTGCGATCTCTCTCGCTATCTTACCAGTGGCCGAATATCCAAAAATTAGCCCACCATCGGTCAGTGTGTCGGCATTCTACACGGGTGCGAGTGCTGAAGTGGTGGAACAGGCGATAGCCGACCCCATAGAGACATCGGTGAATGGCGTAGAAGATATGATCTACATGTCTTCTAAAAGTGCTAATGATGGTTCATACAACCTTAACGTGACCTTTGATGTCGGTACTGATGCTGATATGGCTCAGGTCAACGTTCAGAACCGGGTTGCTCAGATCGAATCGAAACTTCCACAAGAAGTAAGAATGGTGGGTGTAACGGTCAAGAAGCGTTCTCCTGACTTGCTGATGGTCTTGAACTTCTACTCGCCGAACGGAGAGTACAACGACCAATTCCTGATCAACTACGTGAACTTAAACATTAAAGACCAATTAGCTCGTGTAAAGGGCATCAGTGAAGTTAACGTGTTGGGTGGTGGTGAATACGCGATGCGTGTTTGGTTAGATCCTGAAAAAATGGCTAACCTCAATATAACTACCTCTGATGTGAATCGCGCGTTGGCGGAGCAGAACGTTCAAGTCGCAGCTGGCCGTATTGGAGCAGCGCCTTATAACAACGCGCAAGAAGTGCAATTCAACTTGGTAACAAAAGGCCGATTAGAAACGGCTGATGAATTTGAAAATGTAGTGCTTCGTGCAAATCAAGACGGTTCAACGGTTTATTTAAAAGACGTTGCACGTGTTGAGCTAGGTAAAAAGTTCTACGATGGTAACGGTAAATACCGTGGTCAAGACGCTTCAATCGTAACGCTGTCACTTCAGTCAGACGCTAATGCGCTGGAAAGTGGTAAAGCAGTCATGGCGATGCTCGACAACCTAAGAAAAAACTTCCCTGAAGGCGTTGCTTACGAGGCGAGTTACGACACTACACTCTTCGTTGCTGAGTCGATTAAAGGTGTAGTTAAAACACTCATCGAAGCAATTTTGCTGGTTATCGCAGTAACGTACTTGTTCTTGGGCAGCGCCCGTGCAACCTTGATTCCTGTGGTTGCGATTCCGGTATCTTTGATTGGTACTTTTGCGGTCATGCAGATGACCGGCTTTACCATCAACACAGTAACCCTGTTTGGTTTGATTTTGGCGATTGGTATCGTAGTAGATGATGCGATCTTGGTTATCGAGAACGTAGATACCACGATGGCTAAAGATCCTACCATTTCACCGCGAAAAGCAACGCTTATCGCAATGAAAGAAGTAACGGGTCCAATTGTTACCTCAACCTTGGTTCTGTTAGCGGTATTCATCCCAGTAGCGATGCTGCCAGGTATTACCGGCATCATGTATCGTCAGTTCGCTCTGACCATCTGTATTGCGGTTGTGATCTCTTCTATTAACGCTCTAACGCTGTCACCAGCATTGTGTTCATTGGTTCTTAAGCAGGGCGGTGGTAACACAGCACGTTGGTACCAAGCGTTTAACCGTGGTCTTGAATCAGTAACCAACAAATATGGTCAAATTGCAGGCTTCCTTGTGAAAAAGGGTGTTCTGCTGTTTACCTTCTTTGTTGTGGCACTAGCAGCGGTAACTTACTTCGCGAAAACCACGTCTACGGCTTTCGTACCTCAAGAAGATAAAGGCATCTTGCTGGTTAACGTGCAGCTTCCTGACGCGGCATCGCTGTCTCGTACAGAAGATGTGACAGAGCAGTTACTAGAGATGGTTGAGCAAGAGCCGGGCGTAGATGGTGTGACACTGGTTAACGGCTATGCATTCATGACGGGCGCTTCAGCTTCGAATGGTGCGTCGATGTTCATCAAGCTCCACGATTGGGACATGCGTAACGCACTGGACGGTCAACATTCAGCGCAAGCTATCTCACAACGTATTAATGGCCGAGCGGCAACAGAACTGCCTCAGGCGATTGTATTTGCAATGGGACCTCCTGCTGTACCGGGCATGGGTGCTGCGTCTGGTTTTGAGTTTGTTCTCGAAGATACATTAGGTCGTAGCCGCACTGATCTGGCGATGGTAATGAATGACGTGATTGCTGAGGCAAACAAACAGCCTGAGATTTCACATACCTTCAGTACCTTCCGCGCCAATGTACCTCACTACTATGTCGATATTGACCGTGAGAAAGCGCAACAGCTAGGCATTCCCCTATCGGAAATATTCCAAACGCTACAAGGCAATCTTGGGTCAATGTACGTGAATGACTTCACCATGTTTGGTAAGAATTTCCGCGTGACCATGCAAGCAGACAGTGAACACCGTAGCAGCATGGATGACCTACAACGATTCCACGTACGTTCGTCTAATGGCGAGATGATCCCGTTAAGCACATTGGTGACTTACGACCAGATCTTCGAGCCGGACGTAGCATGGCGTTACAACATGTACCGTAGTGCGGTGATTCAAGGCCAACCAGCACCGGGTTACTCAAGCGGTGATGCGATTGCTGCAATGGAACGTGTTGCGGCTGATGTACTGCCGCAGGGTTATCAGTACGAATGGACAGGCATGGCTTACCAAGAAGTACTAGCCGGTAACCAAGCGATCTTTGCTTTTGCACTTGCTTTGATCTTTATCTACCTGTTTATGGTGGCTCAATACGAGAGTTGGACAATTCCTATAGCGATTATTTTAGTGGTACCGGTTGCAACCTTAGGTTCTTTCTTGGCGCTGAACCTGACAGGCACACCGCTGAATCTCTATGCACAAATTGGTTTGGTTCTCTTGATAGCTTTGGCCGCGAAGAACGCAATCTTGATTGTGGAATTCGCAAAGGTTGAGCGTGAAGAGAAAGACGCACCGATTGAAGATGCGGCGGTGAAGGGCGGTACGCTGCGTTTTCGTGCTGTGAACATGACGTCTTGGTCATTCATTTTAGGTATATTCCCGCTTATCTTCGCTGCGGGTGCTGGTCACGTGAGTCAAAACTCATTGGGTATTTCTCTGATTGGTGGCCTGCTATGTGTGTTGTTAGCGGGTACGTTCCTAATCCCTGGCTTCTATGCATTCGTGCAACGTAAGCGTGAGAAGGCACACGGTGGCAATACCAAGTTGATTCCACTGGACGATGAATAGAGAAGTTAGTGTCTTGTAGGATGAGCTCTTTACAAGGTTTCTCCTTGGTAATTAATTTCTTGTAAAAACGAAGGCTTAGCATTGTGCTAAGCCTTTTTTATTCCACTTGTGAATAAAGAATCTGTTTATATAATGAAATGTTTATTATAAGGTAGAGTTAATACTCCAATTAAAGCTCTCCAATAAAATGGTGTTTTATTCTTAGGTTGTTGTTTTTGTTGGATATATAAGTGTTCGGCTAACACTTGTATGCTCGAAAGTATTTGCACAATAGTGTGAAGTGTTTCAAAATTACCAAGTTATATTGAAATATTTTGTGCATTGAGGTTCTTATGAAAGTCATTGATTTATTTAAACACCGAGGCGACAGCGTGTCTTCGCAACACTCAGAGTTTATGCAATGGATGTCTCCAGCTCTTAGAGATTACTGGGGAGACTTTCTGAATCGCACGCAAAATAGTCATTTCTTTGCGTGGGTTCGTGATCACCACAAACCTGCTGTCAATGAAGATGCGCCAGAGATGCCTGTTGAACCACAGATCGTACTTAAGCCAGAAGCACAACTTGTATTTGATGAGCTTGAACAGCAGATCGGTGAAGTGATCCATACTGGTGATTGGATCAATGTAAGCCAAGACAGAATCAACCAGTTTGGCCTCGTTACTGAAGATATGCAGTGGATTCATACAGAGCCTTCTAAGGCTGAAACAGATTCTCCGTTCAAAACAACCATTGCACATGGTTTTCTGACTTTGTCTCTGCTTCCTCGACTGACAGACAGTGTTGATCCTGACAAATCTCAATTCCCAACGGCGAAGATGGTTGTAAACATTGGTCTTAACCAAGTACGTTTCCCATACCCTGTAAAATCGGGCAGTAACGTTCGCGCTAAAAGTACGCTAACAAAAGTAACGCCAATTAAGAAAGGCCTAGAGATTGAACGCGAAATCCGCGTAGAGATCGAAGGCATCCGTCGTCCTGGTGCTGTGATTGTTTCGGTGATTCAACTTCACTTCTAGAGCTTTTTTATAAGTAGAATTGCTTTTAGCGAAGATTATAGATTCAAAAAAAGAGAGAGCTTAAGGCTCTCTCTTTTTGTTTTTGTTTATCAAGGCGATATCATCAGCATCCTAACAACATCACTAAAAGTCGTTATCTTACTTGATACGTGTGTAGTTACTTAATGCGTTTGTAGTTACTTGATGCGAGTGTAGCCGTACTCTTCGATAAGATCTTGCCCTTGTTTTGACTTCACGAACTTAATGAAATCTTTGCTCTCGTCAGAAACTGATTCAGTTTTGTGCAGCAATAAGAATGGGCGAGCCAATTCATAACTGTGGTTGGCGATGTTCTTAGATGTCGGCTCAACGCCTTCAAATGTGATTGCTTTGATCGAACGGTCGATAGAGCCAACAGAGATGAATCCAATCGCATGTGGGTTATGGTTAACAATCGTTTTTACCATGCTGTTGCTGTTTACAACCAAGTTATTTGGGTTGATGTCAGACACTAGACGGTCGTTAATGATTTTTGTCAAACCAAGTAAGCTCTCGAAGCTGTAACGTGAACCAGAAGAAGCTTCACGAGTTACAACTGCGATAGGTTGATCCGCACCACCTATGGCTTTCCAGTTTGTGATTTTTCCTTTGTAGATATCGAATAGCTGTTCACGTGTAACGTTGCTTACACCGTTTGAACGGTTAGTCACGACGGCTAGGCCGTCAAAGGCAATTGGAAATACCTTCAATTTTTCGCCCTGTTCGCGGTCAGTTAAGTAACGTGAGCTCATACCAATATCAGCGACACCTTTATTGACCATGGTAATACCCGCTGTAGAACCGATGCCCTGAACCGCAATATAGTTATCAGGGTGAGTCTTGTTGTACTCCTCAGCCAATACATCCATCACACGTGATACCGAAGTGGAGCCCGAAATATTGGTTTCTTGTGCAAAAGCAGCATGAGAAGACAGGGCTAAGGATAAAAGAGAGGCAAGCGCGACTCGTAACATAAACAACTCCTAGTTAATAACATTTGGTGGCTATGATAGGTCGGTTATATGACAATTTTGTGAAATTCTATCCGCTCAATGTGTCGCTATTAGCTTGATGAGTGAAAGCGAGTTGGGTTTACAAAAACAGGATTCGTTTCTGGAAGCAGGACGGGTATTTTGTTTGCGCTAGTTCGCTAAAATGTTGGTTGAGTCCTAAGCTAAATAAAGGAATTCACTACTTAGAAGTTTCTATGAAGTTACAAGGGGTGTTATGTCCGTCATTCATATCGAACTGAATCGTCTTTTAATTGGAGCTGAGAAGCTCTGTACATCTCGAAATCGCAATTTACCTGTCGAGCTAGGCAAATCCCTTTATGAAGAGTGTGAGGGTGGTGTGCTGTTTTCTCAGGCTCATTATCTGCTCGACTCATCTCATAGCGATTACACAAATGAGATCGTCTGCGTTAGTTTTGATGAGTCACTGTCATGTTGGTTGGTAATGGTGCCGCTAGAAGGTGATGTAGAAACCGATTCAGTAAATTGGGGGCCTTATCCTTACTTACCTCAATCGAAGGATCTTGATGCTATTTTGTCTGAAATAGAAAAAGACCCTAAATCGTACTTCTGGTCGTGATTATTCTGTTGAGATGTTTGCGAGGGGCTTGATACCTAAAACGAACAACTTTTTTTAACTCACCACATTACAACCTATCTGAGTCACTAAAAACAGTCTACGTTAATAAAGCTTATCTGCGTCAGTAAAACGATCTATGTTACTAAAACTATCTGCATCACTATAAATGATGGATGTCACTTCAAATTATGCCAATAAGATTGCGTAGTTATACCAATCACAGTGAGTAAGTGATCAGTGATTTACTACGATTGGTATTAATAAGATTGTGAAACCAAAGACCGGAAATCTTTTGGTGTTTTACCGTGATAGGTTTTAAAGGCGGTACTAAAATGCGCCGCACTTTTAAACCCGGATTCATAAGCAATTTGAGTAATCGATTTGTTCGATGTTCTTAGTTGTGTGGCTGCGTGGGCGATTCGCTTTATCTTTAAGAGGTTTGAAAACGAAAGGTCTTCCGCCGATAAACGGCGTTTAAGTGTGGCTGGTGACATCCCCATATAGCTGGCTAGGGTATCGAGTGAGATATTATTTTCTATATTCTGTTCAATGTAATGGATGACCTTTTGTGTCACCGTCAATCTAGAAATTCGGCTAATAATCGCTAATAGTTCCGGATACTGCTCAACCATTAAAGACAGCAAACCTAAGCCTAGTTGGGTGAGTGCGTAATCATTCTGAGTCGATGAATTGGCCAGAGACATGATGAGCTCTTTCAATTGGCATATTTCGGTATCCGTTTGATTGAACTTAATGTACTTATCTGGAGTTTGAGTGGATTCTAAATCACTGAACTGATTTATGAACTTTTGGAAAATTGCCAAATCAAAATCTAAGCAAATAGCACTAAACTCACCATTTTCAGTGTCGACCGTGATGTCTTTAATCTGACCAGAATTGTAAAGCGTGAAATCTCCAGCTTTTAACGAGGCTTGAGTGCCATTGGGCAGCATAAAAGATATGCTTCCTTTCGATACCATAAAAATACCGTTTTTAGAGGCGGGGTAGCGTTCGCGTTTCCTGGGAATAAAGTTTCTGAATTGAGTGACCGTGATTGATGGCATAGTGAACTTCTTTGGCGTTGTAGATTAATTGCTTTTTTAAGTATTGTTTAAGCATGAGACATTTACAAAAAAGGCGCTAATAATTAGCGCCTTTAGAAGTAAACCTATTAGAAATTAGGCTTCGGTTTCATTTGTCGTTTCAGGCTCGCTAGGCAAGTCCGCAAAAACTTGTGTAGGTTTTGCTACCAAGTTACGGTTTTCCTGATTAACTTCTGAGAGAACTACTTCTAAAACGTCTCCCAGTTTGTATACCATTTCTTTATCGATAGATACAGTACCCATATCACCGTTGCACTCTATTCTCTCTTTATTATCAAGAATGAGAGAGCCAGGGATAAACGCCGCTGCACCATTGTCAAGTAGGCGTACACGCATACCTGCGCGGTTAATATCGAAAATCTCTGCTTGGAAACGAGTTTCTTCAACTGGAGCGTTCGCTAGAGTACGAGCATACAACCAATCGCCAACGTTACGTTCAGCCATACCGTGGTGACGGCGGTGCAGGGCAAGTTCATCACCAATGGTTTCGTCTGGTGTTTGAATTGGCGCTTTACCTAGGATGTGTGCTTTAAGCATGCGGTGGTTAATCATGTCACCGTATTTACGAATTGGAGAAGTCCAAGTTGCGTAAATGTCTAATCCCATTGCGTAGTGCGGCGCAGGTTCATTGCTGATCTCGCTGTATGCTTGGAATTTACGAATACGGTTGTCGTAGTAGCTGTTGTCTAAAGAACCTAACCAACGACGCAGAGTGGCAAAACCTTCTAGAGAAACGATCTGCTCTTCAGTGAACGGTGTTTCGGCTTCTGGGTTAACCAGCTCCAGAACGTCTGCTACTTTCTCAGCTTTAAAACCAGAGTGACAGTTAAAGACACCTTGATTAAAGCTCTCTTTTAATACTCGACCTGCACAGATGTTCGCGCTGATCATCGACTCTTCAACCAACTTGTTTGCGCTACGACGCATGTCCGCGTGGATAGCGACAACATCGTTGTCTTCGCTAAGTTCAAAGCGGTAGTCAGGACGATCTGGGAACACAACAGCATTGGCTGAGCGCCATGCTGAACGCGCTTGTGCGAATTGGTGAAGATCAGAAACAATTGCAGCAATCTCTTCTGACGGTTGCCATTTCTCTGATGCACCTGTTTCTAGCCAGTCTGATACGTGGTCGTAAGCAAGACGAGCGTGAGATTTTATGTTTGCAGCGAAGAAGTTAATGTCATCACCAATAACACCATCTTTAGATACCGTTACTGTGCAGCAAAGTGCCGGGCGAACTTCGTTCTCTATGAGTGAACATAAGTTGTCAGCTAGATCGCGAGGCAACATTGGGATGTTACGACCAGGCAGGTAAATAGTGAAACCACGCTCGCGAGCCACTTTATCCATTGCATCATCTGGAGAGATGTAAGCGGTAGGATCAGCAATTGCGATAGTCAGTTCAAAATCACCGTTCTCTTTCTTCTTAGCGTAAAGCGCATCGTCCATATCTTTTGTGCTTTCGCCATCGATAGTCACAAAAGGGACGTGAGTCATGTCGATACGTTCAAGATCTGCGTCGTCTTTGATCTGCCAGTCGTCAATGCCTTCAGGTTCGCTGTTTGGTAGGTCATTTTGCGCTAGCGTTACCCACCAAGGCGCGATGTTGTCGTCAGCGTCTGTGATTTTCTCAGAGATCTGAGCTAAGAAGCCGTTGTCACCTTTTAACGGGTGTTGAACGATATGAGCAACAACCCAGTCGCCTTCTTTAAGCGTTTCAGGGTTCAAACCCTTCTTTGCTTTCGCTTTAAGCTGCAGTTTTTTCAGTTGCGGGTGATCTGGAACAACGTTCAATCGGCCTTTGAAAAGCTTAACTCGTGCAATAAAACGAGTTAGACCCTGTTCAATCAACTCCTCTGGCTCTGCAACTTCGCGCTCTTTCTCAGTGCGAATAATGGCAATCACCTTGTCACCGTGCACACATTTTTTCATGTACGGCGGTGGGATGAAGAAGCTAGTTTTGCTATCGACTTCGAGAAAACCAAACCCTTTTTCAGTGGCTTTGATTGTACCTTCCTTTTTAGGGAGGGTTTCTTGGATTTGCTGTTTGAGTTGAGCGAGTAGAGGATTATCTTGAAACATTTTGACTTTTATCTATCGAGGACAATTGAGCACACTATAATCATTGCGAGGCTTGATTACTACTTAAAGGCGAAGTGAGCGTTAATTAATTGCCCTCTTATTTAACTAGGTCAATTTGCTAGAAGTTTGGTGCTGTGACGAGATATTCATCAAGTTTTGACGATATGATAGCCAGTGTTGATGTGAAACCGAAAAATATGTGATGTATTTCAATTTTTTCTGGCTTTTTTTATGCATTTAAGGAATAATCCGCCTCCCTTAGACGTCCCTAATGGCTTGAAGTGTTTTATTACTGCTTCGTAACTCTGAATGGAATCAGTATCTGATTGGATCAGTATTGGAATTGATAGAGCTCCCGGGACCTTTTGTTTACTTATATATAGTGGGATCCCAATGTCCGAATCTGTAATTCAATTTAATGAATTAGCCCTAAACGAAAACATTCTTTCAGCTCTTGATAGCATGGGTTTCGTTTCTCCGACTCCAATCCAAGCAGCAGCTATTCCTCTTCTTCTTGAAGGCCGTGACGCACTAGGTAAAGCACAGACTGGTACTGGTAAAACAGCAGCATTCTCTCTGCCTTTACTTAACAAAATCAACCTGAACCAACATAAACCACAAGCAATCATCATGGCTCCTACTCGTGAGCTAGCGATTCAAGTTGCTGCGGAAATCAAAAACCTAGGCCGTGATATCAAAGGTCTTAAAGTTCTTGAAATCTACGGTGGCGCTTCAATTGTTGACCAAATGCGCGCTCTAAGCCGCGGTGCTCACATTGTTGTTGGTACTCCAGGTCGTGTTAAAGACTTACTAACTCGTGACCGTCTACACCTAGATGAAGCACATACATTTGTTCTTGATGAAGCAGATGAAATGCTAAAAATGGGCTTCGTAGATGACGTTACTTGGATCCTAGAGCAAGCTCCAGAATCTGCACAACGTGTACTTTTCTCTGCGACTATGCCTCCAATGGTTAAGACTATTGTTGACCGTTACCTACGTAACCCGGCTAAAGTTGACGTTGCTGGTACTAACCACACAGTTGACAAAGTAGCGCAGAACTACTGGGTTGTTAAAGGCGTAGAAAAAGACGAAGCAATGTCTCGTCTTCTTGAAACTGAAGAAACTGACGCGTCAATCGTATTCGTACGCACTCGTCAAGACACTGAGCGTCTAGCTGATTGGCTATCTGCACGTGGCTTCAAAGCTGCTGCACTGCACGGTGATATTCCTCAGTCTCTACGTGAGCGCACTGTTGATCACATCAAACAAGGTGTTATCGATATCCTAGTTGCAACTGACGTTGTAGCACGTGGTCTTGATGTTCCACGTATCACTCACGTATTTAACTACGACATCCCATTCGATGTTGAATCTTACATCCACCGTATTGGCCGTACTGGTCGTGCTGGACGTAAAGGTAAAGCGATCCTACTAGTTCGCACTAACCAAATCCGTATGCTTCGCACAATCGAGCGTGTAACTAAGTCTCAAATGGAAGAAATCCAACTTCCACAACGTGACGAAGTTGCTGCTGCACGTGTTGCTAAGCTTGGTGCTGAGCTTGAAACTGAGAAAGAGAGCAAAGCTCTAGAAAACTTCGCAGGTTTAATCTCTACACTACAAGAATCTCTAGAAGTTGATGCTGCTACTCTAGCTGCAATGCTTCTTAAGCGTCAGCAAGGTAAGAGCCCTCTATTCTACGTTGGCGAAGACCCAATGATCGCTGCTATTGAGCGTGATAAGAACCGTCGCAAAGAGCGTCGTGAAGACCGTGACAATGGTCGTGGCGATCGTAACTTCAATACGCAAGATTGGGATACGTACCAACTACAAGTTGGCCGTGAGCAAGGCGTTCAGGTTAAAGACATCGTTGGCGCACTAGCAAACGAACTTGGCCTAACTAAAGGTTCTATCGGTGCTATCAAGCTAGACCAAGGTTCTACTTACGTTCAACTGCCAAAAGCAATGAACTCTGAAACTGCTGGTAAGCTAAGCAAACTTCGTATTCGTCAAAAAGAAGCTGGCGCTGTAGTTGTTGATTTCAACGACTTCCGTGAGCCTCGTCGTGGCGGCGGCGGTCGTGATGGCAACCGTGGCGGTCGTGATGGCGGTCGTGGCGGTCGTGATGGCGGCGGCTACCGTGGTAACCGTGAAGGCGGTAATCGCGAAGGCGGCAATGGCGGTCGTGGTGGCTACCGTGGCAACCGTGACGGCGCACGTGATGGTAACTCAGCTGGCGGCCGTGATGGCGAGCGTCGTTTCGACCGTAACCGTGGTGGCGATCACCGTGGTAACCACCGTGGCGAACGTGGCCATGGCAACGCAGCAGGAAATGGCGGCAACCGTGGTCGTCGTCCAGAGCGCAGCGAAGGTTAATCAACCTTTAGTTTTAAGCTGAAGCTTACAAGCCAAGTGCTTATAGACGAATAGCTTAAACAGTGAATTTAAAAGCCGAGCATAATGCTCGGCTTTTTTGTGCCTGCTATTTGAACTTAAGCTTTGGTTGGTTCTATATATGCGGCAGCTTACTTCACACTAAACTTAGTCCCTATATTTAATGTTAGCGCTTAAACTTAGCTGTATCGCGTTCTAAGTCTATATTGAAATAACGTGCTACAAGATACTAAAACAATGAGTGAAGGCTATCTAAGCGACGTTACAGTTCATTTATTCGTAGAGTTGTACTCGAATGCAATTAAAAGAAGATCGGATTTCGTCGTTCACTATTCCCAACTCTTGTGATCTTTTTGATGCAAACATTGAGCAATTGAGAAATCGAGCAAAAAGTTATCGGCAATGATAAGCAGAGAAAAGGGAAGGGGACTAGGCGGATTACGTGCATTGGTTCGATTCACTCTAGTTAACTTAATCGAGTAGAAATTAGGGCGTGTTGATCTTTCGAGCTGGTTTTTGCAGCGAGTTGCTGGGTATTTATACAAGGCGGAGGCTTTGATGTGTAGCTAGTCTACATGAGAAGCCGATAACGTAGTAGAAATGACCAGCAAACGCTGCCCGAAGGGTTCGAGCTGGGCGCCCCCGCAAAAAGCGTTTTACTCTTTGTTGAGGGAGATTTGCTTAGAATGACTAGGCTACTTCCCCCTCGCCGCGATTAAAACGCTTTTATCTCGAACAAAGTTTAACCGCGAAAGGTCAACACGCCCTAAACAAGTGTTCCTTATTGCTGACCTCTTCGTAATGTCAGTTTTAAGTAAAGACGCTTGCGATCACACTCCGTAGGCCCAATAGTAATAATATTCACCATAACTGGAATGCTCTTATGTTTAACTCACTTACCTCGTTATTTAAACAATTAGTTGACGGCTCTGATTTAGGCAAAACGCCCACTGCCTCACCTAACTTAGCCATCGCCAGCTTGTTATGCGAAGTCGCTGGTGCAGACCACGCGATCAACGAATCAGAGCAACAAGCCAAACTGCACTTACTTCAGCGTTTACTGAACATAACCGAAGAAGAATCAAAAGCTTTATTAACACAAGCTGAGCCTCAAGTTGAACAATCTGTTTCTCTGTACGATTTCACTTCTCAACTGCGAGAGCTTTCGCAGCCGGTTCGCATAGAATTAATCAAAGCTATGTGGGAAGTCGCGCATGCGGATGGAGAGATTGACCCACTTGAAGATTCAGTGATCCGTAAAACCGCAGAACTGCTCTACGTTGACCACAGTGACTTTATCAAAACTAAGCTGAACGTCATCGGTAAAAGCTAACCAAAGGCTCGATACTCACGTTTAGTGACTGGATCAACGTAAACGGTCGCCATGCATGATGCCTTTGAGCTCTAACGGCGTGCCCTTCTTAGTGACATAAAGGCCGCGCTGATTTGATACCAACACACTGCGCTTGCCTTGTGTTTGTTGAATGTATAAGTGCTTGATATTGAATGTCTGCTTATCTTGGGCCTGATCTTGATCCAATTGATAAAAGTAGTAATGATTCCCCCAGCGCAAGAACACGCCAAACATCTGCTTAGTTTGAGCGATATTCCCATCGATATCGTAACCAATGTACTGCATTTTGACTCGACCATTTTCCAATCGAAGTGATATTTTTTCCCAGCCTACCATCGGGTATTCTGCGGAAAATTTATAAGTACTTTTGGTTGCGAGCCCAGAAATTAAGCCTACATTTAGAATCACAAAAAACGTGAGTAAGATAGGCATCCAAAACTTACGATTCATATCACTCACCCTCGCTCATCGTCATTATCGTCATCGCAAGACAAAGATTTAAACTGGTGACTCATCTCTTTCCAGCGCCCGTTTATCAATGCGACGGCTTGGATATTCTGGCACCCAACTCCGATGCGATGCAGATAAAGCGAATCAACACCGAGTTCTGAGACGGTATTGAGTTCGGTTAATAATTCTTGATCAAAATTCAAACTGTCGTGATAAACATCCATGCCACGATAGCTCGTTTTATCCATAAAAAAAACGAACTGATAAAACAGCACGAGAAGAAGCGCGCTGACGACCATCCCTACGATACGAGATTGGTGACGAGTGAGAAAACTCTTAACCCTTCGCTGTTTATGAAGTTCCCGTTGTTGGGGTAATACAGACTCGCTTTTACTGTCATCACTGCGATCACTGCGATCACTGCGATCACTGTCAGTATTAAAAACCTCTAGCTCAACGGTTTCATTAGGAACATTAACTTGAGCTACTTGAGTTTGAATAGCAGAAATGGGTGTTGATAGATAACCACCAAGCTGTTGAGGTCTGCTAAAACTGTACCCTTGCTTCTGAACCGTTAAAATTTTGCACTCACAGTTCAGTTCATTCAACGCTGTACGAATGTTCTTTATCGCTACGTTTAGCGAGCTTCCTGTCACCACCCGCCCAGGCCAGCAATGTTCAAGAAGGAAGTCTCGGCCAATCGCTTTCGGGCTATTCATCACCAAATGTTCAAGGATCAAACTTTCGGATGAAGACAAGGTGACCTGCTTGTTAGAGCTCGAATTAATGAGAGTATTGTTATTCAATTCGATACCCGAAGCGTCTAAGGTGATCTTATCAGGGCTATTGGCGTTCATTTCGGCGAGGCGTTCATAAATAAAAGGTCATCAAAAAGGTGTTTATTTGGTCGAGCTAATACCAAACCATACATGGAAAAGAAGAGTAATAAGTTTAGTCAATAATTAAGCCAAATATAAGCTCAGCAAGTAACAAGATAAAATAACAACAAGGTGAGCCAGTCACGAAAACTCACTCACCTATGAACATAGCCAAGTTTAACTCTAAACTTGTCATGGTCCTATATTAAGACCTCGTCGTTACGCAATCTGAAAACGAGGTCACAATTCTGTTCTAGCGAAATTATAGTTCCAGTTTGAATCCAAGTTCACTAATCATAACTTCAGCGAAGCCTAACTTTACTGCATTCAACTGACTGGCAACTCCGCGAGCTTGTTCTTCGTTTTTAGCCAATATTGCCATTGAGTAAATGGGTCTGATCATCGCTTTTTGGTTTGGCTTCTCTTGAGCTATTTCTTGATGTTTTAAGTAAGCAGAAGTAATCACGCCTTGAGCGCTCCAATCGACAACCATTTGTAAATCTTGGCTGATAATCTCATCGACAATGAATTGATTCTCAGGCTCTGTCCAAGCGAGTTCGACTGCGTAGTTTTTGAAAGCGACGTCAGTGTTTAACCACTTATTACCAATGTCTCTGATTTCAGTCACCTCGACAAGCTCTTTGAATTGGAATGGTAGGTTACCAATCAACTCTCGAACGTGCTGTTCACTGTCCGCTTCAATCACAAACTTAATCATCGGAAATTTCTTGTCTCCGATAAAGCTTTCCGATACGAACATATCGTGTACCAAGCCAGCGTCAATTAAGTTAGCAAATGCTTTTTTCTGATGAGGCATCGCCTCAAATACCGCTTGAGCATCGTCGGTTTTCCAAGCGACTGACACACCGTATGCCGCAGCATGGGCATGGGTTGAAAAAAGAGTCGCTGAAAGTAGAAAGCTAAAAATAGCTAAAAAGGTTCCTAGAGTTGTTTTCATTATGTGGTTTCCTGATTAGTCGCGAATAATTTCATACAAGTTAGGGTCAGCAGAAACCCCTTCGATTTTTAAAGGTGGTAGCTCTTTTCTCATCACTTGTATTGCATCATGGAATTGCTTCTTACTCTCCCATTCAGCGACATTGATAAAGCGGTATGTCGCGTCCGAGCTTAAAGAGCGGTGCAGTTTGGTCGATAGGTATCCGGGTTGCTTCATCAATACGTCTCGCGCATTTTCCCAATACGTTAATGTAGCGGCCTCATGGGCCGGCTCGACTGAAAAGGTATTTATCAATACAACGGGTTGTGCCGAAACCAACGCACTTACGCTTAGCGCCCCCAGTGCCAATCCATACTTAATAATGTTCTTCATCCTATTCTCCTTGTTTTGGGTGAGCTAACGCTACCACCTAGCCCTCCCCAATCAAGGTCGAGACCTGCGATTTAATATTAATTAAAAAGCTAAATTTCAAACCAATATTATTCACTCGTAAAATAAGCGATGTAGCCATTCACTATTGATAAACCAATTGTTGAAATTAGGTTTCTTGGGATAGTCATTGCCCTTAACGTGAATAGTCATAGCCCTCAATTTGGATCGTCATTACCCTCAAATAACAGGCACAAAAAAACCACCTAATAAGTAGGTGGCTCTTCATTTTAATAACTCACAAGATTCAGGCTAACTTTAAGTGTTTAACCTTTCAGTATTTAACCAAGCGCCTCTCTGAAATACAAACGATTACAACATAGTCAGCGCAAGCTTTGCCAAGTTATAAGCGTCAACATAACCAGAGTGCTGACGACCTTCCCACTCAATGTTTTTCGCTTCTTGAGCAGCACGGTGACCAATACGTTTTTCTTTCAATCGATTCTGAACTCGATAAAGCGTGGCGATATTCAAGAACTCGCTGAACGGAGGTTCGATGCCTTTCTCAATACACTCTTTGTGTAAGATAAGGTCGTCACGTCCCCACGCTGCATAGATTTTTTTTGGTCCACCGAAGTTCTTAATCATCGACTTGATGACAGATTCTAATGGACGACCTTGCTTTTCGATTTTACGAGGTGTTATGCCCGTTAGCTCGGCGCAGAACAGAGAGACTTCGTCTTTCTCTGGCTTAACGTAGTATTGTGCTCGCTTGACGATAGTGCCAGATGCTAGATCAATTTCAGCAAGACCAACTTCAATGATCTCGCCTGTTGTTCCCACACCGTCTTCGCTCCAACAGCACATTTCCAAATCGAAACATACCACTCGATTGTGATTCATACGTCGCCTAATTCTCTCGTCAAAAATTTTGTCAAATTGTACATGAGCCCAATACAGAACTCGACCCTAGTTGCATCAAGTGCTCATTTAGCCTGCAATTGTAACGCGATTTCGGCCATTTGACTTACTTAGGTAAAGCATACTATCGGTTTTTTGAAGGAGTTCTTCGATGTCTTCTTTACTGCGGATGGTAGCACCGATACTTAGAGTACAACTCAATAGTTGACCTTTATGCTCACAGTGAGACTCGCTCACCGTATCTAAAATACATTCTAAATAACGTGCCAGCGCGTCGTGTTCAATGACGCTCGAAATGATACCAAACTCATCTCCACCCATACGGAAGACATGATCGCCCTCTTTCAAACTGCCTGAAATCAACTGAATTACATGAACCAGTAAGGCATCACCAGCCGGGTGGCCAAATTGATCATTAATCCCTTTAAATTTATCGACATCAAATCCAATCAAGCTAAACGGCTTGTCACCTTGTATCGCTTTATCGAGCACCTTATTAAAGGCTCGTCGATTATAAATCTCTGTGAGGCTGTCATGATTGGCAAGAAAACGGAGTTCTTCCGTTCTTTCATCAATCATTTTATACAGGCGTACTTTTTCTTGGACTTGCAGTTTAACGATATAAGAAAGCAACAGTGAAATAGTCGTGCCCACGAGGGCAATCCCGGCCAACACCAGGTAGCCATTAAACGAAATGCATGAGTCTATCTTGAAGTCGACAACCCATTCACGGTTAGTGAGTGTGATTTTCTTGGTGATATGTTGTCCAGTCACACCCTCATAACCTTTCGTTTCGAACAAGACAGGTGCATCTTCGGCTTCAAAACCGACATCACTAACGCGGACATAAACATTCATATCCCCAACCGTCGAAGCCAGCAAGTTCTCAAAATAGTATGTGGTGCGAACCACACCAATTACAACGCCGAGTAAGTTGTCACTCTCTCCCTCAAAGACAGGGTGATACACCAGCATGCCACTCTTTTTTGTGTCTTTATCTAGCCCATCTTGTATCAAGCGAACTTTGTCTGAAATATTCGCCTTACGTGTCTGTTTAATATTATCTAGAACGAGATCAAATCGCTCTCTAGAAGAGTAAAAGCCAAGAACTTTGTTGTTTGGTTCTGTATCGGGGAAAATATCGCTAGCAACGAAAGCTGGCTGACCATCCAAAATGTAGCCATAGGTTTTTGCTTGGTTCTTAGGAATGGTATACAGCTTAAAGAATGGGTACTTTTCTTTCATTTTCGCCGTGTGCTCAGCTATCTCGTCTGCGGGCACTTTTTGCATCCACTGCAAGGCAATTAAACTCTTTGAATCATCTATGGTTTGCTTAGCAAAGCGATCAAACTTATCCCAATTTTCAGGGTCATTTGCGTAGAAAAAATTAGCACCAGACCCAATATATGCCACATCATTATCTATAAAGGCTTCCAAGCTCAATGTCTGGTGAGTAGCAAAACTATCCAAATTCATATTCAGCGCACGCTTTTGATTAAGCATGACTAATACAAAGCACAAAACAGTAATCAAAAAACTGACCGAAAATACGACCAACGGGAGAGTTTGTCTCTTCAACCCTGTTAGTGGGTCAGTAGTTTGGGGCATGCGGGTTCCAAATAGGCTCTATTGAATGAAAAGTATATAACGGACGGAAATAATGCTCCATTCATGTTTAGTCCTAAATGTCACATTAAACGGGCATTTTGTAAATTTTACTGCCCCCCATGACCAATAACCAGACAAATCTCGACTAAATTTCAAGCTAACACACTAAAAAGCCACTTGTTTGAAAACATTAAATACACCTCTTAAGCCTTGAATATGCTAGTATCCACCCATATTTATAGCTTGAAAGCGACCGTTTCAGTCTCGTGCTACCGAGTTTCTTTCCAATCTGTATATTCCTTTAAACCGACGAATATACCGTTAAATCAATTTTAAAGAGAAATCACTATGATCGTTGATTTGAACCTAATCCCACAAACGTTTGATATGCTTCACGCAGGCCTAACTGCATCAAGCGTTTTACTACTGCTTATTGCCGTTTCTCGTAAAACCCAAGTGGTTGAGAAAGTCGTAGAAAAGCCAGTAGAAAAGATCGTTGAAGTTGAAAAGCCAGTTGAGAAAATTGTCGAAGTAGAGAAAGTTGTTGAAGTTGAACGTGTAATCGAAAAAATCGTAGAAGTTGAATCTAAGCTGGCAACAGCACCAACAGATTCTGCAATGCAGCTACTGTCTATCATGCAGCAAGAAGCTCGTTTAATTGACTTCCTAAAAGAAGACCTAACTTCATTCTCTGACGAAGAAGTTGGCGCAGCAGCACGTGTAATTCACACTGGCGGTAAAAAAGTGTTAGCCGATTACGTGACGCTTTCTCACATCCGTACTGAAGATGAAGAAACGCGCATCACGGTTGTTGAAGGTTTCAACCCTCAAGAAATTCGCCTAACAGGCAACGTAACGGGCAATGCACCGTTCAATGGCACATTGGTTCACAAAGGTTGGAAAGCAACTGACATGAACCTGCCTAAGCTTGCTGAGAACTACGATGCATCTGTGATTGCACCGGCAGAGGTGGAGCTATAATGGAACACCAAACTCAGCCATCATCACACGAGTCATCTGCACAGACGCATTCACAAGAGCTATCTTCTCAAGAGCAACAGCAAGCGCCTAAGTTCAGTGTCGGTATCGATTTAGGTACTACACACTGTGTTTTGTCTTTCATCGACACAACAAATGAAGACGCTCGCGTTGAGGTGATGCCAATCCCTCAATTGACGGCTCCAGGTACCGTAGAAACTCGCAGCCAACTTGGCTCGTTCCTATACCAGCCGCACGAACATGAAATGAATGCGGGCTCTCGCGTTCTTCCTTGGTCTTCTGAACCTAAAGCGCTAGTCGGTGCGATTGCTCGTAACCTAGGTTCGAAAACCCCTATCCGTTTGGTAGCAAGTGCAAAATCTTGGCTATGCCACGGTGGTGTTAACCGTCGTGATGCGTTCCTTCCAGCAGGCAGCCCTGAAGAAGTTGAAAAGGTATCTCCGCTTAAGACAACTGAGTTGTACCTTGAGCACCTTAAAGATGCTTGGAACCACGCTAACCCAGAACACAAACTGGCAGACCAAGATGTAACGATCACCGTTCCAGCTTCGTTTGATCCTGCGGCTCGAGACCTAACGGCTGAAGCTGCGCGTAATGTTGGTTTTACTCACCTAACGCTTCTTGAAGAGCCACAAGCAGCTCTTTACAGCTGGATTGATAACAGCAACGATACTTGGCGCGATGAAGTGAACGTTGGTGACATCGTTCTAGTTGTCGATATCGGTGGTGGTACAACCGACCTTTCGTTAGTTGAAGTAACACAAGACGAAGGCAACCTAAGTCTGAACCGCATCGCGGTAGGTGAGCATATCCTACTTGGCGGCGACAATATGGACTTAGCGTTAGCTTACCGTCTGAAAATGAAGTTAGCTCAAGAAGGCAAAGAACTGGCTCCTTGGCAGGTTCAAGCGATGACTCATGCATGTCGTGATGCGAAAGAAGCATTGCTAAACGATGCAGAACTCCAATCTGTGCCGATCGTTGTTCCAAGCCGTGGCTCTAAGCTACTTGGCGCAACACTGAAAACAGAACTGACTCAGCAAGAAGTACAACAAACATTGGTTGATGGCTTCTTCCCACAAGTCGCTGTAACGGATCACCCAGTACAGAAAACTCGTGGTGCACTGACTCAAATGGGTCTGCCTTACGCTCAAGATGCGGGTATTACTCGTCATATTGCTGCATTCCTTTCTAAGCAAGCCAATGCGCTTTCTGGAAATAGCGAAGCCGCTCAACAAGATTTCAACCCGTTTGCAAACATGCCAGGTATGCCCGGTACAGAAGCGCCAGCAGCAGACTTCATCAAACCAACAGCGGTACTGTTCAATGGTGGTGTTCTAAAATCTAACCTACTTGCTGATCGTCTTACAGACACGATCAATGAATGGCTAATTAATGCAGACGCTGAATTCGCTAAACAGCTTTCAGGCTTAGACTTAGACCTAGCGGTTGCAAGTGGCGCTTCTTACTACGGCGCAGTACGTCGTGGTCAAGGCGTTCGTATCCGCGGTGGTATCGCTTCTTCTTACTACGTAGGAATTGAAAGCGCGATGCCAGCTATCCCAGGTATGGCTCCTCCGATGGAAGCACTGTGTGTTGCACCATTTGGTATGGAAGAAGGCTCAAGCGTTCAAGTTCCTAGCCAAGAGTTCGGTCTAGTGATTGGTCAGCCAGTACACTTCCAATTCTTCGGTTCAACAACACGTCGTGAAGACCAAGCAGGTACGCACCTTGATCACTGGGCTCCAGAAGATCTTGATGAGCTTCCTGAAATCCAAGTGACACTGCCTGTTTCTGAAGGTCGTCGCGAAGGTGAAGTGGTTCCGGTGACTTTGGCGTCTCGTGTTACTGAATTAGGCACGTTATACCTAGAAGCGATTGCCACTGACAATGGTCAGAAATGGCATGTTGAGTTCGACGTTCGTGAAGACTCGAATAACGACTCAAACGTAGAAGCATAATGAATCAACGGCACCTTAGCGGGTGCCGTTACTTTATCAATGCGATTCCCTAGCCCTGTATTAAAAGCATTCCAAAGACAATAATAAGACCAAAATTATCCATTAACTGGTCATCACTTTGGCAGAATAAGGTTTTGTATGGCATCTCCTCGTTTTTTAGTCGGCATTGACTTAGGCACAACCAATACTGTTGTCGCTTACTGTGAAATCAACGACGACCTACAACATGCTCCCGTTTCTCTTTTCGATATTGACCAACTCATCGGCCCCGGTGAAGTGGTTCGCAAGCCTCTACTTCCATCATTTCGTTATCATCCCGCACAAGGTCAGATCTCCCCTTCCGATCTCACCATGCCTTGGGAACCGAGCTTAGTTGAAGGCGATATTCAAAATGTCATCGTTGGTGAATGGGCTCGCGAACTGGGCGCAAAAGTCGAAGGCCGCCAAGTATCCAGTGCTAAGAGCTGGTTATCTCACCAAGCGGTTGATCGTAACTCCGACATTCTGCCTTGGGCAGGCGCAACTGACGTCGATAAGGTGTCTCCTGTTGTCGCAAGCGCAAGCTACCTTAACCACATCCGTCAAGCATGGAACTACCGTAACCCAAGCAATAAGCTTGAAGACCAAGACGTTGTAGTCACCGTTCCTGCTTCATTCGATGAGACAGCACGTAAGCTGACACTCGAAGCGGCAGCACTTGCTGGTTTAGGTAAGATTCTATTGCTCGAAGAGCCGCAAGCCGTTTGTTATGACTGGTATGCCCGTCACCAACAAACCGCTACAAACGAACTTCAACAGATCCCGCTGATTCTAGTGTGTGATGTTGGTGGCGGTACTACCGATTTAAGCTTGATCGAAGCGAGCTTCAAATCGGATAACGGTGGCAATCAAGAGCTCGCACTCGACCGTATCGGCGTTGGCGAACACTTGATGCTCGGGGGTGATAACCTCGATTTAGCTCTTGCCCACCTTGCAGAGCAGCGCTTTAATCAAAACAAAAAGTTGAATGCGTCTAGCCTAACCAAACTGATTCAACAGACTCGCGCCGCAAAAGAGAGCCTGCTTTCTGCTAATGCGCCAGACGATGTGAAGATCACAATGCTGGGCAGCGGTTCAAAACTGCTTGGCGGAACCAAGAGTATTGGTTTAACCAAACAAGAAGTTCATCAGATTGCACTAGAAGGTTTCTTCCCGCTTTCTGAGTTTACGGAAGTACCCGACAAACGCCGCAGCGCGGTGGTTGAGTTCGGCCTACCCTACGCAGCAGATCCTGCTGTAAGTAAGCACGTTGCCGAATTCCTAGCGACCCACCAGCAAGTATCTAAAGCCGCATTGGAAAAGTCAGACTCTGTTGAGTTTGATGATACCAAACCTGCAATTCCTGTTGGTGTGCTACTCAATGGTGGTGTGTTCAACAGTGAACTGGTAACAGAGCGAATTACTCAGTTACTTGGTAATTGGAACTGTGCACCAATCACCGTCTTAGATAACCCTCACCCCGACTGGTCTGTAGCCCTTGGTGCTGTAGCTTTTGGTAAAGCACGCCGTGGTGCACAACTGAAAATCGGTGGCGGCGCTGCTCGTTCTTACTTCTTGCATCTACAAGAGAAGAACAAGATGGGCAAAGCGCTTTGTTTGCTTGCCAAAGGGACAGAAGAAGGCCAAGAGATACGCTTGAACAGCCGTCGTTTCTCACTGACTTTAGGCGAACCGGTACGATTTAATCTTCTGACTTCAACACACGATCAAATTGCTCATGACACCGCTATTCAAAATGGTGTGATGGTCAATGTCGACGCTGACTTGTTCTCCCCTCTTCCGCCGTACATTTCTACACTGGAAGGTTCAGGTACTGCAGAGCTCCAAGCCAACCAAAAAGAACGCGTCGAAGTATTGCTCGCGTGTCAATTAACCGAAGTCGGCACACTGAAAATGGAGTGTGTGAGTACAGAAGATGACTCTAAACGTTGGTTGCTCGAATTTGAAGTAAGAAACAAGCAAGGTGATGAGTCTGATACCGCTAAACTTCACCCAAGACTGGATGAATGTAAGGAATTGATTTCTCGTCTGTACAGCGGCAACAAGAAGAGTGCTGAATCGAAAGAGATCAAAACACTATCGAAAGATCTTGAGAAGCGACTCGGTAAGCGTGATGAATGGGACTTCACGACCCTTCGCCATCTGTTTGATACCTTTTCATTAGGTCGTAAACGCCGTCGTCGTTCAGAAGCACACGAGAAGAACTGGCTGCGTTTGGCGGGTTACTCGCTGCGTCCAGGCTTTGGCGATCCGACTGACTCATGGCGTATCGAACAAATTTGGGGCCTTTACCAACAAAACATTCAGTTCCAGAACCACCAAGGTTGGACGGACTGGTGGGTATTCTGGCGTCGTGTTGCGGGTGGCCTGAATCAAGAACAGCAAGAAACCATCTTGGCTGATATCGCGAAGTACCTTCACCCAGGTGCAATGAAGAACCCTAAGACAGCGAAAGATGCGCAAGACAATGGCTATGAAGCCATGGTGAGATTGGCAGCGTCCCTTGAGCAACTCGAGGTGGAAGATAAAGTTCTATTGGCTACATGGTTCTTGAGCAAAGCAATTAACCATAATCAGTTCGAACAGGCTCACTGGTGGGCTCTGGGTCGCTTAGCGTCTCGTACACCTTTATACGGAAGCCAACACAGCGTCATTCCAAGAGAGCAAGCAGAACAGTGGTTACCAAAGCTGCTTGACCAGAATTGGCAGAAAGAGCAGATGATAGCTTTCGCGGCAGTGATGATTTGCCGCAAGACAGGTGACCGACAGTTCGATATCTCTGATGACTACCGTGCTCAAGTTCTTGATAAATTAAAGCAAAGCAAGGTACCTGATTCATGGCTAACGCTAGTGAGTGAAGTCACTGAACTTTCTGAGAGCGAGTCTAAACGCGTATTTGGTGATGCATTACCAAGCGGGTTAAGCCTGATTAATAACTAGGTTTAAAAACGATTAACTTTAGTTGTTAATGAGTAAAGAAGCTAACGAGAAAAGAAAAAGCCACTTTCGATTCGTTGAAAGTGGCTTTTTTATTGGTGGCTTAAGGCTGGTATGTTTAGTCGACTTATCGCATCTTGGTTAAGAGCCTTAGCCGTATTGCAGTTCATCATTGTTAATGTTTCGTACCTGTTGGGTTGATAGGAAAATCCGTATTTTCATAAATATCAGATAACTTTTTCGGTTTCTTCTCTTTAGCTCCTTGGTTCAATTGATTATGAGTTTCGCTTAAAAGCCATTCCTCATGCATTTTTGCTGAATCCAAAAACTCTGGATCTTCCATTGCTTCCTTGCGAAGTTTATTTACACGTTCGAGAGTATCCCAAATCATAATACTTCACCTCCACTAAGGCAGTAATATAAAGATAGCTCAACCCCACAAAACTTCAACTAAGCCAACGAGATAGCGATCTCAATTTCGAAATTTAACTGCCTCTATGTCTGTAAAAATAGTCATCCTCAGCTGAGGTAAAATAATCGTTTCCTCCCGGTGATCTTCGAAGATCGTTAGGCATAAAAAAAGCGAGCTCAATGCTCGCTTCTTGTCTGTCTATCTGTTGATCGGATCGCCAACACTCGCACGATTAAATCACACCGAACTTAAGCACGGTTACCTATTTTAACGGTACCATTTGTAGCAAACCAAAGTGCTTCTGAACGACGGCGACCTAGTAAGATAGGGCCATCATCGTAGAACAAAAAGTTTTTCCAATGCTTCTTGAAAACCGACCATTTGGTTTCAAGAACATTGTATTTTTCGTAGCAAAAATAAACAGTTACGTCATCTTGCCAATCAATGAAGTTAAGGATTTCTTCTGGCATTTCAGGCTCATCGGCTTCCCAATTTGCCATCCAGCTGATCTCTTCATTCCAGTTAGACGCTTTGCTTGGCCAATCTTGCGAACTTAGTCTTTCTGCATCCGGGCTTTGAGGGCTCACGTTTTCTTTCCAAAACTGAGATGCTCTCGCCTGTGTCATTGGTTTTATCTTTTCCAAATCTTCAGCGGGTAGTGGCATTGACTGGTGAGTGAAAATCCATTTTCTTTGGTATTCTTCCAAAGTTGTATATGACATCAAAATTCCTCAAATATCTTCTCAGGCTTATGGGCTTACCATGCCTATATGTTCTTTCGATACAGCGATGACTTCATTTTATTTATGTTCTCCGCTGTATCTAAATTCAATGTTTTACACTCACACGGAGCGTTTATCTTGCCAGTTTGGGTTTACCAGTGCCGTCAACACGTGATCTTCCCATTTACCGTTAATCTGTAGGTAATCTTTGGCAAAACCTTCTCGAACAAAACCAAGATGCTCTAATACACCCGCACTTCGTTCGTTGTGAGGCATGTAGCCCGCCATTAAGCGGTGCATGTTCTGCACATCAAACATGTAGTCTTTAGCCATGCTCAAGCCTCTGCGCATGTAACCGTGGCCCTGTGCACTTTGCGCCAATGAATAACCGACATTACAAGCGTAGAACGGGAAACGAGACAAATTACTGAACGATATGGTACCTAACATTTCATTTGAATCGGCATTAATCAACAAGCAATAATAGCCTAGCCCCAATTTATGGAGTTCGTTTAACTTAATCAGCCGTTGAGCCCAATCCGCTCTGTCAAAGAACGCATCCTCTCGGGTCGGTTCCCAAGGCTTAAGGTACTCTCTGTTCACCTGAAAGTACTCACTGATCATGCTCGCATCATAGATCTCAGCCGTTCGTAAAATTAGGTTGCCATCACGTTTATCAATACGTTGCTGCGTACTCGAATCTTCCATAGTCTTGTTCTTATTCTTTTGTCTCTTTTTTCGTTACCGCCTCACTCTTACCGAATTTAGCAGTCTAATATCATCAGCTCTTTCTGATACCGTAATCACGAAGCTTATTCGCAATTGAGGTGTGAGAAACATTCAGACGTTTAGCAAGCTTACGGCTTGATGGGAATGACTGATAAAGCTTCTCTAAAATCTGAGATTCATAGTCTTTCATGATCTCGTCTAGCGAGCCGTCTAAGCTTAAATTCGCCATTCCAGCAGTCATAGTGTCAAGCTGTGGCAGGTGGAATTGCTCAACCGTTAACGTATCTGAATCCAACTCTGTTAGTGCACGTAGAACCATGTTGTCTAACTGACGAATATTGCCTGGCCATTGGTAGTTACCTAATTGGTCGACTAGTTCTTGAGTCAACTTTGGTTTCAACATACCTAACTGCTGTGCGTACTTTGCAACGAATAGCTCCAGTAATGGCGCAACATCGTTTGAACGTTCACGCAAAGCAGGAATTGATAAAGTCAGTACGTTCAAGCGGTAGAACAGATCTTCACGAAACGAGCCCGAGTCGGCTAATTCAGAAAGGCGATGGCGCGTTGATGCGATAATACGAACATCCGCGTGCATCTCTTCTTCTTCACCAACACGACGGAATGAACCATCTTGTAGGAAACGCAGCAGTTTGATTTGTAGATGCGGGCTCATTTCGCCGATTTCATCTAAAAATACCGTACCGCCATTCGCTTGTTCGAAGATGCCTTTATGACCTTGTTCATGGTTGAATGAGCCCGGCGCATGTCCAAACAATTCCGTTTCTGCTACGTCATCAGGCATTGATGCACAGCTTAGAATCAAAAATGGAAAAGAAGATCGATTTGAACGGTTATGACACGATTTCGCCAGCATCTCTTTACCCGTACCTGTATCCCCTTCAATAAGCAGAGGTTGATCTAGCATAGCCAGTTTCTTAGCTTGACTGATCAAGGCTTTATGGCGATTAGAGACACCAACAAAGTGTTCAAAACCTAGGTTATTCTGTTCAGGGATGGCGTCTGGCGCGTTCATTTCTTGGTTACAAGAACGAATCGTCATTACTGCACTCGCCAGTACCGCCTCGTTGACATCACCACCTAGATAAATAGGCAGAATTTCAATAGAGAAATCTAGACCATCTAGCACCACGACTTCACGGTGACGCGTTACATCGCCTTCAATCCAACGAGCGAAGTTGAAGCTAGGAACGAACGTCGCTAGTGGCTCACCGATCACTTCTTCTTCTTGTTTGTTGAAAAGATTCAATGCAGCGTGGTTTGCCATGTCGACTGAGCCTTTAAGGTCAATCGCAATAACAGGATCAGGTAGGTTTGCCAGCAGGGCAATCAGTTCTGTGTTATGCCTTTCGCTTGGCATAAACTGGATTTTACGTACATCCTTCACACCTGAAATTCGGCGAATTTCAGCCATAAGTTCACTAAAAGCATCAAAATTAATATCCGGGCAATTTAGGTAAATAATACCTTTAACATCAATTTCGATTCCTCGTAAATCAATGCTTTTTGAGGCCAAGATATCGAGCAACTCACGCGTTAAGCCGAGTCTGTCTTCACACAATACTTCAAGACGCACAAATAGTCCTATTATAGGTGTCAGGATAAGTTGACAGTAGTGTGAATTAAGCTCTAAGTTCAGTCAAGAAGAAGAGTAAACATATGTTTACTCTTCGCTCGCAAATCACTCAACTTCCTTGTGTATATAGACTTTATAGGAAGGTAATTCGCTTTATTTCAGAAAGGACGGCTTTGCGAAGGTCGGATAGTTTTACTTTTCGCTCACTATACCAAGGCATAGGACGCAGCAATGTCATGGCTTTTAAGCCCAGTCTCGCAGTGAGGATACCGACACCGAGCCCCTGCCCTGCTCGAGCTGAGACTTTACCTGCAAGATCCATCGAGACTAAGTCCATGCTCGCATCAATCGCCAGCTCACTTGCACCGGCCGCTGCCATGTTGATTAAGACCAACTTGAACAATTTAATTCGAGACCAGTAGCCCAGTTCAATGCCATACACATCAGCAAGCTTGTCTATCATAGTGAAATTTCGCCAAGCCACCAGCAACATATCTGCTGCCGCCAATGGGCTCACAGCAACCAAAGCCGCGGATTCGGTCGAGAACTTAGTGACGATCTGAGTCGCGACCTTATCTTGCTGACTCACGACCAACGCATCGTACATATCCAACACTTCAGCATCGCTGTGCGCAGGGTTAATGCTGTTTCGCCACTTATCATAAGCGGGTGATTCAGCGATAATACCGCCCTGCTTGGCAATGTTTTCACAGAATGCTTTGCCTTTACCAACACTCTGGCTTTGTAACAGCTCTTCACTCTGCTCTTGTACACTGAAATGATCTTTCAGCGAACGCAGCTTCCACAACTCTTTGCCTATTGCGCCTAAACCTAATGAAGCAATGGCAGCAATGAAACCTGCCCAACCTAAAGCTAGCCAGTCAGCGGTTTGAATAGCAATAATGACAGAGTCAATCGCCTGCCATCCGACTAGGCCAGAGAAAGCGACAAGTAAGCCCGTTCCAAACCACTTCTTCTTTTTACTCGGTCGAATCACTTGTTCCAGTTGCAGCTCAGCGTCACCATCAAGGTCGGTTTCCACTTGTGGAGCGACGGGCACAAACTTCTCTTGTTCCGTGAATAGCTTTTGAGCACCCAAATCTGGGGTAACTTCATTCTTATCCGGCTCATCGAACGAGGTCTTCAACTGTTCATCAAAGACCTGTTTCGTTTTTAATTCACTCATTTCAATTGCCTCAATTACTTCAACTTGTCGCCAATGAGATACTCTAAAACCTTGTCGATTCTTAGATGCTGACAAGGCTCGTCAGAGTGCTGCTCCATCGGCCTAAAGCTCGTAAAATCAAACTGGTTGGTTTCCCAATACTGTTTGTTTGGCAGTTTACGCGGCACCTCTCCCGGATACATGGTTTGAGGGACATTATCTAAAGTCACACCTTGCAACGCCGGAACATTGTCTGAACCTGACGAGATATAACCCGCGCTGGTCGCTTGAATAGACGCAATGCTCATGCAACTCATGTCGATGTGTTCAAACGCCGCCTGTTGCCAAGCAGGGTGTACCATCTGCTGTAACAGTGATACCAAGTTCGGATGTTGATCCGGTGTCACGTGATCAGCCTTAGTGGCAGCAAACAAGATCTTGTCAATCTTCGGCGCAAACAAACGTCTTAGCATATTGCTTCGCCCGTACTTAAAGCTCTTCAATAACTGTTCTAACGCACCACGCATGTCCATGAAAGAGTCATAGCCTGCGTTAAGTGGTTGTAAGCAATCCACCAGCACGATTTGTCTGTCGAACGTGGCAAAGTGATTCTTGTAGAACGCTTTCACGACTTTCTGTTGATACTCTTCATAACGCGCTTTTAAAACCGCATAGTTGCTGGTTTTTGAGAACTTACCCTCGGGAGCAGCGCACGGAAAAAATTGCAGCACAGGCGCGCCTTCAAGCTCACCCGGCAATACGAATCGACCCGGTTGTACCCAGTGCAATCCGTTATCCTTACAAGTATGAAGGTACTGAGTATAGCTATCGGCAATCGCGACCAGTTTCTTTTCTTCTGCTTCGGCTAGCAAGTCAATGTCGCCACGTATTGTGTTCCACTGTTGCGAGTAGGTTTCTCTATCGCCTTTCAACGCGGTAAATTGAGATTGACTCCAAGTATCAAAGTCCATGTCCAACAAAGGTAAATCAAGTAGCCATTCGCCCGGATAATCAACAATATCGAGATAAAGGGTGCTGTTTTTGCTCAGCAGCTTCTTTGCGCCTTTAGCTGGCTTATATTTAATTGCTAGACGAATCTCACTAACATCTCGCGTTGGCACTGGCCATTCTGGTGGTTGTGCATTCAACGACTCCATCGCTTCATCATAAGAGAAACGTGGGATCATCATGTTTTGTTGCGGGATGCGCTTTGCGCCAATAATTCTGCCATCTCTCGCCGATGCAAGTAGAGGCAGATTTTTGTGGGTAGACGTATGAAGAAGCTGATTAACCAGCGAAGTAATGAATGCTGTCTTACCCGCACGAGAAAGCCCCGTGACCGCTACTCGAATGTGAGAATCCGTTCCTCTGCTTATAAAGTCACTCATTTCTTGAGTTAGGTGTTTCATTTGAACGACTCCGTGATAATTAGGCCAGTCAGTTATGATAATAGATAGGCTAGCCTATGTTCTTTCCCTGTTGGGATAGTGTGCATGCTTTTGCTTTAGCTTTTTTTTGCTAACAGTAATGAGTATGCAATATACATTCTTAATGCTAGATGAATAAAAGCCCCTGACTACATTCATAATCAGGGGCTTTAGAATTTTTCTGCGATATCCGACTCTTAATCGTCTTCAATCAACTTGTAGATAACAAACAGTGCAATCTCTGCAATTAGCCAAAGCGCACAAGTAATCGTCACGTATTTATTATCAAAGATACTGATCCCTTTCAAGATCAGGTCGTAACCAACAAAAGCACCAATCACCACTGCCAAGATAATCTGTAGGATCTGAATAAAACGAGGCATTCCTCTCTCCTATGTTCTTATATCAAACTATGTGTTTATCACTATATCATTGATAATAAGACAAAAGTGCAAATAATGCTGCACTTTTGTCTTCAACTTTCTGTCAAGATTTGCAATTCAAACGCTGAAGTTAGCGACAATTACAATTTTTTGGCGTCGGTTAATTATGCTTTTTCAGCTTCAGCAATTTTCACTTTCCACGTGTCAGGGCCGATCTGATGCGCGTTCACGCCATTAGAGTCAACCGCAACCGTTACAGGCATATCTTCAACTTCAAACTCGTAGATCGCTTCCATACCGAGATCTTCAAACGCAACCACACGTGCTTTTTTAATGGCTTTCGCGACTAAATAAGCTGCACCACCAACCGCCATCAGGTAAACCGATTTATGTTGTTTGATCGACTCAACCGTTGCAGGGCCGCGCTCTGCTTTACCAATCATGCCCATAATGCCGGTTTCTTCTAGCATCATGTCGGTGAACTTATCCATACGAGTAGACGTTGTCGGGCCAGCAGGACCTACCGCTTCATCACCCACAGCATCAACAGGGCCAACGTAGTAAATGAACTTACCTTTCAGGTCGACGCCTTCTGGTAAACCTTCACCACTTTCAAGCATGCCTTGAATACGCTTATGCGCTGCATCACGACCGGTTAAGATCTTGCCTGATAGAAGAACCGTTTCGCCGGTCTTCCACTCTTGAACGTCTTCTTTAGTAATTTCATCAAGGTTAACACGGCGTGTATTTGCGCCTGCTTCCCAAGTAATATCTGGCCACTCTTCTAGCTTAGGTGGCGTTAGTTCTGCAGGGCCGCTGCCATCTAATGTGAAGTGTACGTGACGCGTTGCTGCACAGTTCGGGATCAAGCATACAGGCTTAGAGGCTGCGTGCGTTGGCGCTGTTTTGATTTTCACGTCAACCACTGTCGTTAGACCGCCAAGACCTTGTGCGCCAATGCCCAGTTTATTTACACGGTTGAAGATATCTAAACGAAGCTCTTCTTCTGCGTTCTCTGGGCCTTTGTCGATAAGCTCTTGGATATCGATGTGTTCCATCAGAGATTCTTTAGCGAGTACCGCGGCTTTCTCCGCCGTACCGCCAATACCTATACCTAGCATACCCGGTGGACACCAGCCCGCGCCCATTGTTGGTAGCGTCTTCTCTACCCACTCTGCAATATCATCAGAAGGGTTAAGCATTACCATCTTGGTTTTGTTCTCAGAACCGCCGCCTTTTGCCGCGATTTGAATTTCAACTTTGTTGCCTGGAACCATATTAATGTGAACAACCGCTGGTGTGTTGTCTTTGGTATTAATACGCTTACCTGCAGGGTCCATTAGGACAGATGCACGCAATGGGTTATCTGGATTGTTGTAAGCTTGACGAACGCCTTCATCAACCATCTGTTGTACTGTTTGATCCGTTTCCCACCTAACATCCATACCGATGTTCACGAAACAAGTAACAATACCCGTATCCTGACAAATTGGACGATGGCCTTCCGCAGACATGCGTGAGTTGATAAGAATCTGAGCAATAGCATCTTTAGCTGCTTGGCTCTCTTCTTTCTCGTACGCTTTTTCTAGGGCTTGGACAAAGTCTAAAGGGTGATAATAAGAAATGTACTGAAGTGCGTCAGCGACACTGCTGATCACATCTTGCTTACGAATAACCGTCATTGCATGCCTCTTTATTGTTCTGGTTCCATGTGGGGTCTTGGTTTGACTGTTTTTGTCTAACCGGATTAGTTGGCTTAGCTTTTTATTATGTTGAGCTGTATTTAGTTGCTTTAGCAATCGCTTGCATAGCTGTAAACTAAACCATGTAGTTTGCACCGTTCTAATCAAGAACCCATTTTATTTTCAATTTATGATACTCTTGCTTCCTCTCACACGCCATGCAGTGATCGAACTCTTTGTCACAAATTAAACAAATGAATAACAACGAATTTCGCTCTATCCAAATCAAGCCGCTTGAATATCAATCAACTTTAGCTAAACAGCTGTTTTCTCATATTGAAAGCGTGCCGTGGGCAATGCTATTACGCTCTGCCTCAGAAAGCCACGTTGATAGTCGATACGACATTTTAGTTGCTCAACCCATCGCCACCTTTGAGACAATCGGTGCAAAAACGACCGTCAATGTTAATGAGACGTGCGAGGTTTCAGAGTCAGACCCTTTCGAACTACTCGACCAATATCAGCAGCAATTACTACCCGCAATCAGTGAGCACCCTGAACTGCCTTTCGTTGGTGGTGCTTTAGGGTATTTTAGTTACGATTTAGGGCGACGAGTAGAAGCTCTTCCCTCTCTTGCTAAGCGTGATATTTCTGCACCAGACATGGCGGTTGGATTATATGAATGGGCTGTGATTGTTGATCATAAGCTTAAAGCTGCGTTCCTTGTTGGGCAAAACATTGATACCCATTGGGATTGGTTAACTCAACAACAATCGCCAAGCCAACAAGCAGAACAAGCAGAACAAGCAGAACGAACTCATCAGAAGTTTGGATTAACCACCCCATGGCAATCCAATATGACTGAACAAAGTTATGCCAATAAATTCGATAGCGTTCAAGAGTACTTGTTGTCGGGTGACTGTTATCAGATAAACCTTGCTCAGCGCTTCAATGCCCAATACCAAGGCAGTGAATGGCTCGCTTATGAAAAGTTAGAGAAGTACAACTCAGCTCCATTCTCTGGTTTTATCCGTTTAGCAGGCTGCACCATTCTCAGTGTCTCACCTGAGCGTTTTTTAGAGCTCAATAGTGGCACCATTGAAACCAAGCCAATCAAAGGGACACGTCCTCGTTCTGAAAATTCCATGATTGATGACGCTAATGCTCAAGACCTGTTGAATGCTGAGAAAGATCAGGCAGAAAACCTGATGATCGTCGACCTGCTTCGTAATGATATTGGCCGAGTCGCAAAGCCGGGATCGGTTCATGTACCAAAGCTATTCGATATAGAGAGTTTCCCTGCTGTGCACCACTTAGTGAGCACGATAAGGGCAGAGCTTGATGTCCATCATTCAGCACATGACCTATTAAGGGCTTGCTTTCCCGGGGGGTCGATTACCGGCGCTCCAAAAGTTCGCGCGATGCAGATCATTGAGGAGCTAGAGCCTCATCGTCGCTCGGCGTATTGCGGTAGCATTGGTTATATCAGCCGTAATGGCAGAATGGACACCAGCATTACGATTCGTACCTTAGTGGCAGAAAACAATACGCTTTATGCTTGGGCTGGAGGAGGTGTAGTATTTGATAGTGATTGCGCTTCTGAGTACCAAGAGACTCTTGATAAGCTGAGTAGAATATTGCCTGTACTGGCTGATAGATAAATTTAATCTAGATTTATTAAGACGGGTTATTAAAAACAGCTAAAAAGCCAATCTGGAAAGTACTTTAATATTAAAAAAGCTAAGTGGGCAATCACCTACTTAGCTTTTCAATAACACTAGCCTAGAAGGTGTATGTTGTAGCCAAATAGAATGAGCCTAGTGTGTGAACGTTAGATAACTCTTTGTTCTTTTCATCTTTCACTTTGATATCAGCTGCTTCCCAATCAATACCTGCACGTAATGCTAGAGCTGGTGCAGCAGGAATTGCATACTCTACGCCCACCCCCATTTTTATACCAGATACGGTTGATGACTTAGTCGCAAAGTATTTATTATTACCACTGTTTTCAATTTCTGAATTTAAAAAGCTATAACCTAAAAGTGCATAAGGTCGAAGACCAATATCGAACGTATAACCAACATTCGCAGCAACGCTAATTGAACTAAAATCTGTTGTGAATGCTTTTGAACTGCCTACTTTTGTTGTAGACGTTCCATATTTAGTATATTGGCCTTCGATACCAATAATACGGTTGATCTGATAACCGGCAATGAGTTTATAAGAAGGTGATTCAGTTTCAGTTGTTGTGGTTTTGCGAGTTATGGCCTTACCAAAACCACCATCATCAAGTTCAGTTGAACCAGCTCCTACTCCGATATAGAAACCATTTGGGTCTTTTTGTGCAGCCACTGCAGATAAAGGTGCAATTAGAGCAAGCGTCACTATCATTTTTTTCATATCGAATCCATTTTTATAGTTTTTCAAACCTCCTTAATATAATTAATAAAAGCGAACAATAAAGTAAGTGAACGTATAGCATTGTCAGCTCACTTGTTACATTGACAATATACTCAAGACATTAGAGACAAGCATATTCACTCACTACAAAGGCAATGATATTTATTAGCCCCACTTATTCAGCATTATCACTAAGTCGTTAGCGGTATAGGGTTTACTCAATATATCGTCCATACCAGATTCAATACACAACTCTCGCTCTTCTTTTGTCGTACCAGCGGTTAATGCAATAATTGGTTGGCTATATCCTGAACTTCGCAGTTTCTTCGTCGCTTCAAAACCATCCATGACTGGCATCCGGCAATCCATAAACACAATGTCATACTCATTATTCGACGCTAATTCCAAACCTTCTATACCATTACCGGCAATCGCTGGCTCTATTTCGTATTTGCGTAGCATTTGTTGGATGATGATCTGGTTCATCTTAATATCATCAACCACCAGCACTTTAAGCAATGTCAATTCAACCTCAGACTCAAAACCTTTTGCGACACTATCGCGCTCAGCCAGTGTATCGACAACTTGAAGAGGGAGTGAAATGGTAAATGTCGTACCCGAACCAACAATACTGCTCACCTCAATGTCTCCCCTCATTAACGCAGCTAGCTTGCGACAAATCGCTAAACCAAGCCCTGTCCCTTCGTAATTTCGGCTACTTGAGTTATCGGCCTGTGTAAAAGGTTCAAACAGTGTCTTAATAGCAGATTGAGCAATACCAACGCCACTATCCTCAACAGAAAAAATAAATTGGTCGTTAAGCCATTTTATCTCTACGCTCACATGGCCTTGATCGGTGAATTTAATTGCATTGCCGATTAAGTTCACGAACAATTGAGTAATACGCTCTAAGTCACCGTAGAAGTGACTGGGTACCCCATCGGTTACATTGACATCAAACTGGATCTGCTTTTCAATCGCTCGATTGGTAAAAATACTATCAATGGTATTTTTCAAATCTTGGAGTGCAAATGTTTTGGGAATTAATTCCAGCATACCCGCATTGATTTTACTGTAATCGAGAAGGTCATTAATGATGGTTCTAAGAAACTCACCGGATTGGCTCAAGTTATTCACGATCTCACGTTGAGAACTGCTCAGTTCGGTGTCGCTTATCAACTCCGCACTACCAAGAAGACCATTGAGTGGGGTTCTCAATTCATGGTTAATCATGGCGACAAAGTCACGCGTTGCCCTTTCGGACTCTTCCGCTCGTTTACGTGATTCTATATTTCGGTTAATCGCAAGTTGATGAGTTAACGCACTGCAGATAAGGTCCGTCACTAACAACAGTTGGCTTTGGATGAATTCGTAGTCTTGATCTAACAACCTGACCTGAACGATTAACGCGCCCACAATCACTTTTTCGACCTCTAATGGCACGGTAAGCAAGCAACCTTGCCAATGAGGTTCTTGAATGTCTTTCTCTATTACCTCGACTGTTTCATCACCATAGTCATGGGTTTGTAACTGAGGGATTAGATTGAGGGGTAACACCAAGCGACTGGCTTCAATTAGATAACTGTTAGTTACACTCGCCGTCAATTGGGACAACATCACGTCATCGAGATCACTCCTCAGAAACGCGCGTCCGAAATCAATCAACAGGTTGTCGATTTGTTCTTGGAATTCGATCCGTCGAATATTCGCATTTGAACGCTTTTCTAATTGGCGCAACGCAAGTTCAAGCTGTTGATTGGCCTCAAACAGTTCGAGACTCTTTTGCTCCAACAAGGCTTCAGCCGCTTTCCGTGCTGCTATTTGACGTTTCAGTTTTTTCTCTTGGGCAGATGCCAGATCCATATCACTTTTCTACTTTGAGATTAAACCTAACCACACTTTGGTCATCATTCTGAGGTGTCATTTCTACCACGATGGTTTCACCATGATAGTCAGCACACCCCTCGATTAATCCCAAACAAACGTGAGACATGCATCGTGCGCTTTTATAGTCAAAAACAAGTTGCGCTTCGGTCGTGGTGATAAAGCTAAATTGTGGAGGCTCAGCATCTGGGTAGAGCTTCTTCACTTCTACGTGAATGTAACGCTCTACGTGCTGAATAAATTGAAAAGTGGTGTTGCTATGGGCGAGGCTCGCTTTATTCGGTAATGAGGCCAGTAAGTTCTTAAAAACCGATTGTCCAAAAACACGTTGCAGGCTCGCTGCATCAATATCGGTTTTCTTACTCAAGTTTATAATCAATCGAACAAGATCTTTGTGGTCGTAACTTCCGACTGATGTGTAGATCCCTTCATCTTCTGACATCTCTAGAACTTCTTCCAAAAGCTCTAACCCAAACTTGTCTTCAACAAGCTCTAAAAATTCGGTGAATATGATTCCTTTCATTTCATACCTTTTCTTCTATTTCTTTTTAGAATGGTCCACTAAGTCATTGTTATCAAATTCTTAAACAGAAAATGTACGTTTCATCACCCAATTTATGACATGGATAACGCTTACTAGTAGAAGTACACATATTCAAATATAGCAAAATCCGTCACTCTTAGAAGATTGGGAACATTTACCTTGAAAAACGCCGCTACCCAGTCCCTTCTTATTTCCAGTTATTGCCGGTACTAACGGAGGAAAGTGAAGGCAAATTCGAAATTGGTAATCAACACACGGTTATGACTATACTTAAAATCATAATAATCAATATATTGGCTTTATATGAACAAAGATAACTTCCTTCAACAATTCCAGCTCAACTCTACCGTTGGCTATCACCCAGAATCCGTTGAGCGCGTTTCACATATCAATGACGATCAATTGCGTAAAGCAGCAGTGGTAGTCGGCTTAGTGGAACGAGAGGATGGTTTACATGTTATTTTTACGAAAAGAGCCGCTCATTTAAAACATCACCCTGGTCAAATCAGCTTTCCTGGAGGGAAACACGAACTCTCCGATCCTTCTATGCAATTCACCGCACTTAGAGAACTTCACGAAGAGGTCGGAATTCGATCGGATCAGGTTAAAATTGTTGGGCAATTACCTACTTTGAGTACCATTAGTAAATTTTTAGTTACACCGATTGTTGTAGTGGTCGATTCGGACTATAAACCCATCATCGATGAGAACGAAGTTGCTTCGATTTTTGAGGTGCCCGCCACCTATGTTTTAGACCAAGCCAAGTTACACAGCCACACTGTTAACTTAAAAAAAATCAAGCATCGTGTTTTTGCCATGCCCTTCCAAGAGCACCTAATTTGGGGCGTTACGGCTCAAATCATCCAATCACTGCAGCAACACGTAGTGCAACAAATTACATAGAAACTACGTTTTGTTTAATCCTTGTTAACAAACACAGCCTTTTCCATGGAACAGATTTATTAATCCAATTTTACGCAAACGTTTCCCTGGTATAATTCTGTACAACCCCGCCTTTCGCATAAGATAAACTAATAGCACGCATGAGCATAAATCACCTGTGGCACGCTATTTTCGTGATCAAAAATCCGTTTTTCGCATATCATGTGACACGCCGTTTCATTACATGATTTAGATCTATTTTTTGTAGAAGAAAATTCTGCAGAATTAGCCCCGACTTATTTCCTGTTCCCAAAAAATGAGTAATTTAACATGAACACAACAACTTCTTCGGCAAATGCCGTTACAGATACAAGCAAGTTTAACTATAAAGATTTTACGTGGTGTCTATCACTATTCGGTACAGCAGTTGGCGCTGGTGTACTATTCCTTCCAATCAAAGCTGGTGCGGGTGGTTTTTGGCCACTAGTTATCCTAGCTTTAATCGCGGCACCAATGACTTGGTTCGCACACAAATCTCTAGCTCGTTTCGTACTGTCTTCTAAGAACCCAGAAGCAGATATTACAGACACAGTTGAAGAACACTTCGGTAAGACTGGCGCGAACCTTATTACTTTCGCTTACTTTTTCGCTATCTACCCAATCGTTCTTATCTACGGTGTTGGTATCACAAACACGGTTGACTCTTTCCTAGTAAACCAAATGGGCATGGAATCTATTCCTCGTCCTCTTCTTTCTGGTGCACTTATCCTTGCTATGACAGCAGGTGTTGTATTCGGTAAAGAACTGATGCTTAAAGCAACTTCAGCAATGGTTTACCCACTAGTATTCATCCTACTAGCATTGTCTTTCTACCTAGTTCCTGATTGGAACACTTCAATGATGGAAACAAGCCCAGAATGGTCAGCAATGCCTTCTATTATCTGGCTTGCGATTCCAATCATCGTGTTCTCTTTCAACCACAGCCCAATCATTTCACAGTTCTCTAAAGAGCAACGTCGTGTATACGGTGAAGACGCGGTTAAGAAAACTGACGCGATCACTGGTGGCGCAGCAATGATGCTGATGGGTTTTGTAATGTTCTTCGTTTTCTCTGTAGTACTTTCTCTATCTCCAGAGCAACTAGCAACAGCGCAATCTCAAAACATCTCTGTACTTTCTTACCTAGCTAACGTTCACGAGTCTCCACTTATCTCTTACATGGGTCCTCTAGTAGCGTTCGCAGCAATCACTTCTAGCTACTTCGGTCACTTCCTAGGTGCTCATGAAGGTCTTGTTGGTCTAATCAAGTCTCGCTCTGGTTCTTCAATCAGCACGATTGAGAAAGCTTCTCTAGCGTTCATCGTTGTTACAACTTGGATTGTTGCGGTAGTTAACCCAAGCATCCTAGGTATGATTGAAACAATGGGTGCTCCAATGATTGCAGCTATCCTGTTCCTAATGCCTGTATTCGCAATGAACAAAGTACCAGCTATGGCTAAGTACAAAACTTCAGCACCTGTGCAAATCTTTACAGCTTTATGTGGTCTAGCGGCTATTAGTTCTGTAATCTACGGCGCTCTTTAATCTCAAGCCCTTTTTATAAGATGACATTCATCTTATATGGCGAGGTTAGACAAAAAATATAATGATAATAAATGAGCCTCCCTACTCCCCTTGGGAGGCTCTCTTTTTGAGGTAATCGCTATGATTAGTGTATTTGATATCTATAAAATCGGTGTTGGTCCATCGAGCTCACATACAGTTGGACCAATGAAAGCGGGTAAAGAATTTATTGATGACCTACGTTCAATGGGAAAATTGCGCGACATCACTAAAATCACCGTGGACGTATATGGATCACTATCACTGACAGGGAAAGGTCACCACACAGATATCGCAATCATCATGGGTCTTGCTGGCAATACTCCTGAGCGTGTTGATATCGATTCTATTGCAGGCTTCATTGCTCGAGTAGAAGAAACTGAACGTCTACCTGTCGGTATGCACTGTCATACTGTTTCGTTCCCTCGCGACGGCGGAATGAACTTCCACACTAGCAACCTTTCTCTACACGAGAATGGCATGAGCATTCATGCTTGGGTTGATGACGAAGTCGCATATTCAAAAACGTATTACTCAATTGGTGGTGGTTTCATCGTTGACGAAGAGAACTTCGGCAAAGAAGAAGAAAACCCAATTAAAGCACCTTACGAATTCACAACAGCGGAAGAGCTGGTTAATCAGTGTAAAGAAAGTGGTCTTTCTATCAGTACACTGGTTATGAAAAACCAAGCGGCTTTCCACTCAGACGAAGAGTCTCGCACTTACTTCGCTAACATCTGGAAAACGATGCGTGAGTGTATGGATCGCGGTATGAATACTGAAGGTATCCTGCCTGGTCCACTGCGTGTACCTCGTCGTGCAGCAGCACTTCGCCAACAGCTGATCACTTCAGAAAAAACAACTAACGATCCAATGACGGTTGTTGACTGGGTGAACATGTTTGCTTTCGCAGTAAACGAAGAAAACGCAGCGGGCGGTCGTGTAGTAACGGCACCAACAAACGGCGCGTGTGGCATCATCCCTGCTGTATTGGCTTACTACGATAAGTTCATCCAAACAGTGACAGAGAAAGATTACATCCGTTACTTCGCAGCGTCTGGCGCGATCGGTGGTCTTTACAAGCGTAACGCTTCTATCTCTGGTGCTGAAGTTGGCTGTCAGGGTGAAGTTGGTGTGGCATGTTCTATGGCTGCTGCTGGTCTTGCTGAGCTTATGGGTGGTAGCCCAGAGCAAGTATGTATGGCTGCAGAAATCGGCATGGAGCACAACCTAGGTCTAACGTGTGACCCAGTTGCTGGCCAAGTACAAGTTCCATGTATCGAGCGTAACGGTATTGCTGCAGTTAAAGCAATCAACTCGACTCGTATGGCACTTCGTCGCTCTTCTGCTCCGACTGTTTCTCTAGATAAAGTTATCGAAACAATGCTAGAAACCGGTAAAGACATGAACGCTAAATACCGTGAGACTTCTCAAGGTGGTTTGGCAGTTAAGGTTGTTTGTTAATCATTTCTGAATTAATAAACCGATAATAAAAAAGGAACGCCGATGCGTTCCTTTTTTTGTATCTTAAGCTTTTGTCGCTGAAACTTGGTGACTAGGGCGTGTTGATCTTTCGAGCTGATTTTTGCAGCGAGTTGCTGGGTATTTATACAAGGCAGAGGCGTCGATGTGTAGCTAGCCTACATGAGAAGCCGATAACGTAGTAGAAATGGCCAGCAAACGCTGCCCGAAGGGTTCAGCTAAAAGCGTTTTACTCTTTGTTGAGGGGGATTTGCTTAGAGTGACTAGGCTACTTCCCCCTCGCCGCGATTAAAACGCTTTTATCTCGAACAAAATTTAACCACGAAAGGTCAACACGCCCTGATCAGTGCCAAATAAGAAGCACAAGGAAGCAAAGATGGAGACAACCACACCCCATGAGCGAGTAATAGACGCACAAGCTTATCAGCAGCTTGAAGCGATACTGGCTCAAAAAATAGAAACAGAACGCATTGTCACTCAAGTGGCAAAGCGATTGGCTTACGGCACCGATGCGAGTTTTTATCGCTTGGTGCCGAAAATGGTTCTAAGGCTCAAAAACTTAGACGAAGTGATATTCACCATTCAAAGTTGTCGCGAACTCGGTATTCATTTTACCTTTCGCGCCGCGGGCACTAGCCTGTCAGGGCAAGCCGTTTCAGACTCGGTACTCATCACACTGACCGACGACTGGCGTGGTCATGAAATCGTCGACAACGGCAATCAGATCATCCTTCAACCGGGTGTGATTGGTGCTGATGCCAACAAATACCTTGCCCCTTTCCAACGTAAAATCGGCCCAGATCCAGCCTCTATCAATACCTGTAAAATCGGTGGTATTGCAGCGAATAATGCCAGTGGTATGTGTTGTGGTACCGCGCAAAACTCATACCGCACCGTTGAGAGCATGAAAATCGTATTGAGTGATGGCTCCCTGCTTGATACGGCTGATAACGCAAGTGTTGAAGCATTCAAGCTATCACATAAAGATCTGTTTGAAGGCATTGTTGATTTACACAGACAGACTAGATCGAATCAAGAACTGGCCGACAGAATCCGCCACAAGTACCGCCTGAAAAATACCACCGGCTACGCGCTCAATGCATTGGTCGATTACCACGATCCAATTGAGATCATCAAACACTTGATGATTGGCTCAGAAGGCACACTAGGTTTCATTGCTGAGATTACCTACAACACGGTTATCGAACATCCGAACAAAGCCTCGGCTCTGTTGGTGTTTTCCGACATAGAACAAGCCAGTAAAGCCGTGACTACACTATCAAAAACGCCGGTTGCTGCGGTTGAATTGATGGATGGCAGAGCGCTGCGTTCAGTGGCTGATAAACCGGGTATGCCTGCATTTATGCCAAGCTTGGACTTAGAAGCCGCTGCTATTTTGGTGGAATCACACGCCAGCTCCCAGCCGGACTTAGATTTACAATGTAAATCAATTTTGGACGCATTGACTGAATACACGATTGTTGAATCGGTCCCTTTTACTTCCGATCCAAAGACAGTCGCAACCCTATGGGGCATCCGAAAAGGCATGTTCCCTGCGGTAGGCGCAGTGCGTGAAGTCGGCACGACCGTTATCATTGAAGACGTGGCTTTCCCTGTCGAAAACCTAGCGAATGGTATTCGAGAGCTGCAAGAGTTGTTCGATAAATACGAATACAGCGAAGCGATCATTTTTGGTCACGCCCTCGAAGGCAACCTGCATTTTGTATTCACTCAAGGCTTCGACAGCCAAACAGAAATCGATCGCTACGGCGGTTTCATGGATGACGTTGCCGAACTGGTCGCGGTGAAATACCAAGGTTCTCTGAAAGCAGAACATGGCACTGGCCGTAATATGGCACCTTATGTCGAATTGGAATGGGGTAAAGATGGCTACGCCTTGATGCAACAGATCAAAGCCTTGTTTGATCCAGAAAGACTGCTCAACCCCGGCGTTATTATTAACGACAATCCAAATTCACACATCACGAATTTGAAGCCAATGCCTGCTGCCGACGACCTTGTCGACCGCTGTATCGAGTGTGGCTTCTGTGAGCCTGTTTGTCCGTCTCGTACCTTAACTCTATCGCCACGCCAACGTATCGTGCTGTACCGCGAGTTACAACGCCGACGCGCTGCGGGCGAAGAGATGGAAGCAAGCGAACTAGAGAAAACCTTCGAATACCAAGGCATTGATACCTGCGCCGCAACAGGCCTGTGTGCCGAGCGTTGCCCAGTGGGAATCAACACCGGCGATTTGATCAAGAAGCTTCGTATTGCCAAGTACGAGAAATTTACGCCAATCGCTAAGTGGACAGCGGATCATTTCTCGACCACCACCAAGCTGACCAAAGCTGGGCTCAAAACCAACCAAGTGGCAAGCAAGGTTCTAGGAGCGAATACAGTCGGTAAGCTAACCAACGGCTTGCGCTCTATCACCAAAGGCGCGACGCCGGTTTGGATGCCTGAGATGCCACAATCCAATAGCCACTCGCTAGTCTCATCACCAGTGACGGCAGAATCCTCAAGCAATCATAAGAAGGTGGTTTACCTCCCTTCGTGTGCCAGTCGAACCATGGGACAGCAAAGCGATGCGGGCGATCAACGCCCTCTAACTGAAGTGACCATGTCTTTGCTTAACAAAGCCGGATTTGAGGTTATTCTTCCGAAGAAGCTAGATGACCAATGTTGTGGCATGCCTTACGACAGCAAAGGAATGACCGATTTAGCCCAATCTAAAGCACAACAACTCGAAGAAGTGTTGTGGCAAGCCAGTCGTCAGGGTGAGTACCCAGTATTAATGGACACCAGCCCATGTGCTAAACGCAGTATTGAACAGTTCACCAAACCGTTAGAAGTATTAGAGCCGACAGGGTTTGTGAATCAATACCTGCTTGAGCACCTGACACTTGAGCCGCTGCAAGAAACCGTGATGCTGCATGTGACTTGTAGTTCTCGTCGAATGGGTTTGGAAGGCGCGATGTTGAACCTTGCTAAAGCCTGTACCGAAGAAGTCATCGTTCCTGAGCATATTCAATGTTGTGGTTGGGCGGGTGATAAAGGTTTTACCACTCCAGAGCTGAATGAAGCGGCGGTACACCCACTCAAAGAACAAGTGCCGAGCAACTGCACTCGCGGCTTTAGTAACAGCCGAACCTGTGAGATCGGTTTGTCACATCACAGTGGCATTCCGTATCAGTCAATCTTGTACTTAGTAGACGAAGTGGCGCAGTAGCTTCATTCACGATGTAAAAGGTATTAGCTTAAACCTAAAACGAAAAATGGCAGCCCAATCAGGCTGCCATTTCTTTATTCGATTTAAAACGTATTACCGAGCTAGATATTGATGAGCTAACGGCTACTGAGCTAGGCGTATCAACTCTTCTGGCGAGTAGTGTTCTGCTTCTGCACCTTTGGCGATTAAGTCGATCACTTGGAACTCATTCATGTCACCAAACTCTTTAGTTAAATAATCACGAAACGCTTTCTCATTCGGCCATTTACCTCGCACGATATAGCCCTCTTCTTTGTCAAAATCTTCTGTTTCAAAGAATGAAAAATCGGTCATACCGATATTGTGGCAATACAAAACGAGATACATAATTTTTCCTCAAAAATGAGGTTACTAATAAAAACTCACAGGGAGATAGAAATCAAGCTCAAACACTTCATCACTGTTTAGAAAATGATTCTGATGATAATGCACATAAGCCGGAGTGGAACGCTGCTTGAAGCCAGACGTAGGTAGCCACTTTTCTAACACCATACTGATCTGTGGTAGCAGCTCACCATAACGGCCATTCAGTCGAAATACAGCATGTAAACCACCCGGAATCACCATCTGGTTCACGACACTGCGATACTTAATCGGTTCATCTATCGCGATACACGCTACATAGCGGCACTGATCCATTTCAACCCAAGCAGGGTTTGAGTGATGCAAACCAAATTGGCTCGAAAAGTCGCGCTGTTCTGAGTTCGCCCACGCTTTCAATATCAGCCACGCGTTGCGAATAGAACGGTTATAACCCGTATGTCGAACATAAGCCGCCATGCGCTCCGGTGTTTCAACGATCTTAGGTTCGGGTAACACTCGCTGCGCTACGTTCAAATAACCCGCCGCGACTTCGGGATCTTTCAAATAGGGTTTTTCTGCTATCTGTAAGTCGTGTTTACGCCATTCTCCCGGTGACATGTTAAAGGTCGCTTTGAATGCTCGGCTAAATGAAGACACCGAACTAAAGCCACATTTACTAGCAATCTCTACCACTGACGACGTGGTATCGAACATCAATTGATTGGCTGCATACTCCATTCGAGTGCGTCGAATGTACTGATGTAGCGACTCCCCAACCACGCTTTTAAAGGTGCGATGAAAATGTTGCTCTGAATAAGCCGCAATCTCGGAGAGCGCTTTTGCCGACAGAGGTTGGCTGATGTCTTGATGAATATGGAACAAAACATCATTGATTCGGGATAAGTGTTGTCGTGACATCGTTTAAATAGCATAAATGGACATGTTTAAGAGCATAAACGGACACGCTAGTTTTTACAATTGCCGTGTAATATCAAGCGATAGAATAAAAACGATAAAAGACGAGACACAACACATGGAAATCGCACAGTCATTACAACAGATTCAATCTTCATACATTCGAGAGATCCTAGCAGCCGCAAGCGATCCAAATGTCATCTCATTGGCAGGTGGTTTACCGGACGAGAAAACATTCCCTATCGATTTAATGAAGCCAACGCTAGAAAACTTAGCGAACATGCCTGAAGTTTTCCAATACGGCTCGACTGCGGGTTACGGCCCGTTGCTTGATCACCTTACGCAAAGCTACCAATTGCCAGAGACTCACACAGCAATGATCTGTACGGGTTCTCAGCAAGGTTTGGATTTGATTGCACGAGCGTATGTTGATCCGAATGATGTGGTTGTGATGGAAGCGCCAAGCTACTTGGGTGCGATGCAAGTGTTTGGTCTAGTTCAAGCGAACATTGTGACTGTGTCTCAAACAGAATTTGGTCCAAATCTAGACGAACTAGAAACGTGCTTTGCAGAGCAATCACCGAAAATGTTCTACGCCGTGCCTGATTTTCACAACCCAACAGGTGTGTGCTGGGCAACAGAAACTCGTCAAAAAGTGGCTGAACTGTGTATCAAATACAACGTGGCATTCATTGAAGATGCACCATACCGAGAGCTACGCTTTACAGGCACAGAGCTGCCAATGGTTTCTTCGTTCTGCCCTGATAACTCTATCGTTCTTCGTTCATTCTCTAAGATTGCATCGCCAGGTCTACGTATTGGCGCGGTAACAGGTAAACGCAGCTACCTTGAGCCACTAATCAAAGTGAAGCAAGGCGCGGACTTACACTCAAGTGTACCAATGCAAGCGCTGCTTGTTGGTCTTCTAAAACATGAAGATTTCAACCTGCACATGGAAAATATTCGTACCCTTTACAAGTCTCGTTATGAAGTGCTGTTTTCAGAGCTAGAAAAACAGCTGCCTACTGACTGTGTATTAAAATCCGTTGATGGCGGAATGTTCATTTGGGTTGAAATCCCAGAGTGCGATACCTTCGAATTAGCTAAGACTCTGCTATCGAATGGCGTAGCGGTAGTACCAAGCCCAGTATTCTATCCAAAGGCTGATGAAGCTAAAGCTGCACTGCGCTTAAACTTCACCAACGCCAACCCAGAAGAATTAACAGAAGCGGTAAAACGCTTAGCGGAAGTACTTAACCAAGCGTAATCGCTGACTAAGTCAGACAGATTCAATACCAAGGCCCTGCTGTTTTTACAGCAGGGCCTTTTGGTTTGGGAATACGTTGTTGTAATTCGAACCAGATAAAACGGTTTCATTGAACTTCCTAGCCCATAAACCACACAAATAGAAATGATAAATAGCCCTACTTTTGGTTGGTTTTTGTCCATCCTTGGCTTGGTTATACTGCGGCGGATTTTAATAAGCCAATATGGGCAAACCTGAGTGAATTAAACTCAGTCTGTATCATAAAAGGCAACGCTCTGGATTTACGTTCCAGCTCGCAGAAAGGAAAAACCATGTCTCAATATGTTGTATGTGCTCTGTATAAATTCGTAGCACTTGATGATTACCAAGAAATTCGCCAGCCACTCACTGACGTGTTAGAAGCCAACCAAATCCGCGGTACTTTGCTACTTGCGAGTGAAGGTATCAACGGCACCGTTGCAGGTAAGCGCGAATCTATCGACGCTCTTCTTAAATGGTTCAAACAAGATTCTCGTTTGGCTGATGTTGTTTACAAGGAGTCGTTCAACGAAGAACAACCATTCAACCGCACCAAGGTTAAGCTCAAGAAAGAGATCGTAACCATGGGCGTTGAGGGTATCGACCCACGCCACGTTGTCGGCACTTACGTGAAACCAAACGAATGGAACGCATTGATCTCTGATCCTGATGTGATTCTGGTTGATACTCGTAACGATTACGAAGTCGATATCGGTACATTCAAAAATGCTGTAAACCCAAACACAGAAACCTTCCGTGAATTCCCTCAATACGTTGAAGAAAATCTCGATCCTAAGAAACACAAAAAAGTCGCGATGTTCTGTACTGGCGGTATTCGTTGCGAAAAGTCAACAGCCTACATGAAAGAACAAGGCTTTGATGAGGTTTACCACCTTGAAGGCGGCATTCTTAAGTACCTAGAAGAAGTACCAGAAGAAGAGAGCATGTGGGAAGGCGACTGCTACGTATTTGACGGTCGTGTTGCAGTAAACCACCAGCTAGAAAAGAGCGGTTACGATGTGTGTAACGCGTGTCGTTTGCCAATCACTGACGAAGACAAAGCCTCTGAACACTTCGAGAAAGGCGTAAGCTGCCCTAAGTGTATTGATAAGAACAGCGACGAGCAGAAAGCCCGTTTCCGCGAACGTGAAAAGCAAGTTCAACTGTCGAATGCTCGTGGCGAAACCCACGTAGGTGGCGAAGCCGCTCACCTTATCGATCAACGTAAGAAAGAAAAGCTTGCACACAAAGAGCAGCAACGCTCTGGCAAGAAAGCGAAGTAAACGCTCTGCTTTAAACTCTTAGGATTCTAAACATATAACTATAAATAGTTAGCTATATACATACAAAAGGGCGCAAGTTCGAAGATGATTCCTCGAGTTTGTGCCCTTTTTTGATCGCTTTACGGCTTTGTGTTTTGAACCACATTTCTTTCGATAAATTGCTTCTATACTGTCAGGGCGTGTTGACCTTCCGCGGTTGGATTTTGTTCGAGATAAAAGCGTTTTAATCGCGGCGAGGGAGAAGTAGCCTAGTCATTCTAAGCAAATCTCCCTTAACAAAGAGTAAAACGCTTTTAGCCGAACCCTTCGGGCAGCGTTTGCTGGTTATTTCTACTACGTTATCGGCCTCTCATGTAGGCTAGCTACACATCAAAGCCTCTGCCTTGTAGAAATACCCAGCAATTCGCCGCAAAAACAAGCTCGAAAGATCAACACGCCCTAAAAATCCGACTAGAGAGGAAGTGCCAATGCTCAATGAAAACCATGCCTTTATCTTAGATTTCCCAGATCTTAAATTAGACATTGTTCAGCTCAACCACGACGACGAAAAATTCAAAGCAGACATGCAGAAATACCACCAACTCGACTACGACATCCGTCAGCTAGAAATCTCTGGCAGCCCTATCGATGACGACAGCATGCACAACCTCAAAGTTGAACGCATGGCGCTAAAAGACTCGCTACACAAACAGCTCACGCGCCACCACGCACTTAAGATCGTATAGAAAAATCAGGCCAAAACTCTATTTTAAGCCATGCATCACGCATGGCTTTTTGGTTTCATCACAGCGCAAATCTAAGCTAATTCGGCTTCTTCAATTATGTTACTGTTTGCTTATTCGAAAGCGTTTGATAAGGAAGTGAGCAGAGTGACAATAGAAGAAGAGAACATACAATTCCAGCTCGTTTCAAATCTCGAATTCGAAGAACTGTTTGCGTGTGTTAAGCAAGGGCTTTTCATACACGTTGATAGCGTTTTCGGATGGGATGACGACTTCCAACGTCAACAACTTTTAAACGAGTACAATCCCTCTTGGTTTCATTGGGTATACCTAGGAAAACAAAGGGTTGGACTTGTGTGTTTTAAGCCTTATGACAACGCATACCATGTTCACCTTCTGATCATTTCCCATCAATACCAAGATCAGTCTATTGGTAAAAAAGTCATGTCACGCATCCACGAAAAAGCCCATCAAGAGCAACGAAACCAAGTCACTCTGTCGAGCTTTAGAAGTAACACCCGCGCCATCAGTTTTTATCAGGCGCTTGACTACCAAATTGTTGATGATAGTGATACTAATTTCGTGGGGATGACTCTCTATTTAAACTAGAAGCGACTTCGCTAATTAAACGCCCTAGCCACTCGGCCGTTGCTGCTCAATTCGTAGTGACCAATATAGGCTGGGATAAATACCGATTGCCCTTTGGTGAGGGTTAAGTGCTCGCCTTTCTGACTCATTAGCACTAGGTCATCATCTATTGCCATTAAAATTTCAGCGCCACTTGTGATAACTTCTTCTTGATGAGGACGATGAAAGATATTGAAATTGAAGTCACTGACCGGGATATCATAACAATCACATTTACCCAGTTTTGATGGCTCTAACAACAAGCCTTCGAACGGAATTGGCGTGAATTTTGTGCAGGCGACTAACTCAGCGACATCAATGTGTTTTGGCGTTAAACCTGCTCGTAGCACGTTGTCTGAATTTGCCATAATCTCAAGCCCGGTACCTTTAATGTAAGCGTGCGGAGTGTTCGCATTCAAATACATCGCTTCACCTGGCTTTAGTGTGATCAAGTTAAGCAGCAGAACACAAAACAGACCGATATCGTTCGGGTACTGATGGCTAAGTTCAATGATCAATGCAAATTCTGTTTGATCTTGGTGAGCCTCTGCGTAAGTCAGAAGTTGCTCTAGTGCTTGATGTTTACATTGGTCATTAAGCGTTAATAGATCACGGAAAAACGCTTCTAAACCTAGAGAGTCAAGGTGGGTCCCAAACTCTTCAATCAAGCCAGCGAGCACGCTAGAGTCTAATCTTCTGAACAAACCTAATATTTCATTAAATTCTCGAAAGCCATTCATCGCTTGGTACTCAGTGATCGCGTAAACCAATTCAGGTTTATGGTTAGAGTCTTTATAATTACGATGCCCTGCAGTCAGAGGGATTCTTGCTTGCTCCTCTCTCGCAAAGCCTAACTCGGCTTGGTGCTTGTTTGGGTGGACCTGGACCGATAGCGCTTTTTCTGCTGCCAAGATCTTAAACAAGAACGGCAGTTCACCGAACTCCTGCGCAATATCAGTAGATAAATAAGCGGGTTTATTCTTGTTAATCAGCTCAGAGAGAGGCACCAAATGTTGGTCAAGCTTAACCATTGAGCAACCTTTTGGATGCGCTCCCATCCAAACTTCCGCTTGCGGCTCTTGTGACTCATTCTTAAAGCCAAACAGTTCACGTATCGAAGAAATACTCCCCCATGCATAATTTTGGATGGTGTTTTCCATTGGGAAAAATGAGTGTTCTGAGAAGTGGCTGAGTGACATGGCGTTTTCCGTAGTGAGCCCTTTGAACACAATTCAGAGAGCTGATTTCTAATAACGTAAATAATTAGAAAGACTACAGAGAGCAGCTAGAACCCACATGAGATGAGGTCTTAGACGCAATAGGAAAAATTCTTAGAAACAGGTGAGAACCATGAAAAGCGTGAAAAGAGTCACATTTGAATGCTACGTAAAAAAAAGCTGAAGATAGGGTAGCTGCATAATAACCAGAGGACCATTAGCAGCTATCTTATTTACGAAGAAATCCCTTAAAAGCCAGAGCGAACCTCTGCACTTTTCTGAGGCGATTGAGCTTGTAAGAAAGGCAGTAGCAGCAAGCCAATAACGGCCGCACAAGTCGAGATGGTAATGAAGAACCCACTCCAGCCATAAGTTTCTAGAACGAGCGCTAATGGGTAGCCAGAAAGTGCAGCACCCATATAGGCAAATAAGCCAACAAAGCCTGTCGCAGCTCCTGCGGAGTCTTTATGTGAGCATTCCGCGGCAGCCATACCTATTAGCATTTGAGGGCCAAACACAAAAAAGCCTACACAAAACAGCCCAGCCGCTTGAAACACAAAGTTGGTTAGAGGCATAAGCCATAAAGCGGATACTGAGAGGAAGATACCAATCGCGAACAGGATATTCATGGGACCACGGTTACCACCAAACAGCCTATCCGATCCCCATCCAGCAACAAGTGAACCAACGAAACCGCCAATCTCAAACAGAGACAACGCAGCGTTGGCGTTTATCAAACTATAATCGTGCTCTTCGGTGAGATATAAATTGCCCCAGTCGTTAACTGCCGTTCTTACGATGTAAACCAACACATAGCTAAAGGCGAGCAGCCAAATGTACTTATTGCTGAACACATAGGTTTTCAGGATCTCTCGATAGCTTAACCCTTGCCCATGGCTCTCTTGCGCCAATTCTAGATGGTCATTGCGCCACTTCCCTACCGTCGGAAGCCCCATGGTCGTGGGCTTATCACGTAAGCGCCAACAGACGATAAGACCAATAAAAACACCAATCACACCCGGCCATATAAACCCAGATCGCCAACTGTATTGGAGAGTTAGAAAGCCGACGAGAATAGGAATCAATGCCCCACCAACGTTGTGTGCTGTATTCCATATAGCCCAGCGAAAGCCTCTTTCGGAGCGAGAATACCAGGTCGTCAATAACTTGGAACACGATGGCCAGCCCCAACCTTGGAACCATGCATTAAGCACCCAAAGCGATATAAAAGCAGCCAACGAACTAGAAAAACCAAACGCGATATTGATCAAGCCTGTCGCGATTAGGCCGAGCCCCATGAAGTAACGCGGGTTCGACCGATCCGATATGGTGCCTGAAATAAACTTAGATAAGCCGTAAGAAAGATAAAAGAGCGTGCCAATCAAGCCGATATCGCCTTTGTCTAAGCCAAGATCGGTGATCATGGCTGGCGCGGCATAATTAAAGGTTTTACGAGTGAAGTAAAAACCTGCATAGCCGACATACATTCCTATCATGATGTGAAGACGCCAATAACGATAACGCTGATTGACCTCATCATCGCTTAGAGTATGACTTTTTGACGTTGTTGAGCGCAGAAATCCAAACATATTCGTTCTCACACTTTAGGTAATGTAACGCTGATATTAGTACCCGAAGAAGAGTCATTAGCGTTGATTGCCATCTTGCCACCGAGCGCCTGAACACGCTCTTGCATACCACGAACACCCATTCCTTTGAGAAGATCCTGCGCTGTAAAACCAACACCATTGTCTGTAATTCGAAGATAAGCTTGATCATCTAGAATCAGTTCTATTCTAATTTCACTTGCTTCAGCATATTTGTGGGCATTGTTTAAAGACTCTTGGCACAGTCGGAAGAGAGTAACCTTGAGCGTGTCACTCAAACATGAGTAGTCACCGTGCCAATTTAGCTGGATATCAACGCCGTGATCTGAAAACTCCATTTCCCGTATGAGCTGTTCAACGGAGTCCTTCAGGTCAAGGTCGTCCAACATTTTTGGTCTTAGCTTCGTTAGCAAGCGCTTGGTGGTGTCATAAACATTCAACGATAATGATTCAATCGTACCAGCACAGCGAACGCTCATTTCAGCTGCATCGACACGTTTGATAATGCTCGCTTGAGTCCGAATTGCCGTGATGTTCTGGCCTATCTCATCATGTAACTCACGGGCAATATCACGACGAACCGATTCTTCAGCCGTGATTAGCTGACGGGAAAGGTTTTGATTCCTAGAGAGCTCACTGCGTAATTTCGAGTTGAGATCTTTTTGTTTTTGAACAGCTAAACCAAGCAAAATACCTGTGATGGTCTGAGCGGAAAGAGACAAGAGTAAATCAGTAATTTCGAGTTTGGACGTGCCACTGTGGGCTGCAATCAACGCGACGCTATTTAGCAGGGTAGCGAGCAAGGCGCCTTGCCATCCATAACGAACGGCGAGCAAGATAATAGGGATAGCCATACAAAACGGGGCGAAGCGCCTTAGCTCATCTGGCAAACTGGTTTGTATCAAAATACTGACGACCAACAAGAGGCTGTATAAAGCGATGTGACGGATTTTGAACTCAATGACATTGTTGATTAAGTAAGAGCTCAGTGGCGCCCACTTGTTTTGGAATAGGTAATTCCATACCAGATAACACATCGGCACTAACATCAAACCACCTGTGGTGCTCACCAACCACACCATGTAAACAGCCGGAACATGAGAACTGACCGCGGCAACATTGATGAGTGCTGTGACCATGATTAAGCTCGCCATCACCAACAAGTGACGATTCAGGTCACCAGAATAATAACGTTTGGCAATTAGAGTGGCTGGAATACTTAGTCCACTGGCGATTAGTATCGTCAGCCATTGAGGTTCATCAAGTAGGAGAGCTAGGGCAATCGCGAGCCCCCACTCTGCAATATAGATAGCAGGCCAATAGTGAGTGCGAGTGTGCAGCGTCATTCCTAACCGGAGTGAGAATGGGAAAAGCAGAATGGCTAACTCAGGGTCATTAATGAAATAGAAGGCAATAACCCATAAACAGAACCATGCACAGCCAGCCATAAAAACCCCGCATAAGGAGGTGGCTAGATAAGAACGCATTAGTACTGGTCTTGAGCGAACAATTTAGCTAACTCAACGTTGTTCTTAACATTGAGTTTGTCCATGGCATTGGCACGGTGCACATGTACCGTTTTATGGCTAACCCCTAACTCGACAGCAATAGATTTCACGTCGAGCCCTGTCGCCAATAACTGGCACACTTCGCTTTCCCTGCGGGTGAGCTGATTTAACGAGGCTTTATTCTTCATTGGTGTCGCAAGTTTTATGGCGATATCTGGCGTAAGGTAGCAGCCGCCATTTGCGCTCGTGTGTACGGCCTGAATTAACTCATCAGGGCTACAGCGTTTACTGAGATAACCTTTAGCTCCTAACTCTAATGACTTTTCAACCATCGCCGGAGAGTCATGTACGCTCAACATAATACTAGCAATGCCAGATGGAATCTCTTCCAATAAGCTCAGGCCACTTTCATCTTGCATTGAAATATCCAAGATAACGACATCAGGGTGACAACTTGGCAGTCCGAGGCGCGCTTCTGCCGCAGAGTTAAACTCCCCCACGACCGTTATATCAGTTTCAAGACTGAGTAATTGAGCGAAGCCAGATCGAACAATGACGTGGTCATCAACAAGCGCAACATTAATCATGATATTAACCAAAATTAAGAGTGAGAAAGAAAAATAGCCCCAACAGGAGCTATCTAAAATTAAGTTTATTGGTAGAGATGATACTGAATCGAACTAACGATTGGTATGATCTCACGTGCTTTAAACCAATAAAGCACGTGAAACTATCTACCCGAAACTCTCTTTGCGAGAACAAGTACTCAGACAAGCTACGCGTTTTGAGCCGCTAGGTGCATCTTCTTCGCGTGACGAATCTTCTTCTCTTCCGCAATAGCAACGAACAACAGTAAAACAATACAAATGGCAGCAGAAGTATCGAGTGCTGCAAATGTCCCTTTCCAACCTGTTAAGCCGAAAATAGGCGTTCCGTCTGCAATCATGCCTAGGCCAAGTTTGGCAAAACTGTCACCAATTAGGTAAGCAAATGTGCCTTTCACGCCATCAGCCACACTGATTGCTTTCTTAGGAACAAAACCTACCGCAGCAACACCAATCAACAGTTGAGGACCGAATACTAGGAAGCCAAGTACGAATAGTGATGCTAGGTACATGAACTCGCTCGTTGCATGCTGATAAAACTCTAGAGATACAATAATCAGTCCAAGCGATACACAAGCAACTAAAGCACGACGTCCGTTAGCAAGGTCTGATAAATAACCCCACATTAATGTACCGACCAGAGCGCCAACTTCGAACAGAGTAAAGCCTGAAATAGCCGTTTCTTTTGATAGACCTAACTCTTGATACGCATAAACTGTAGACCATTGATCGATACCGATACGAACAATGTACAAAAAGATATTCGCGAAGCAGAGTAACCAGATCACTTTGTTTTTAAGGATATATTCAACAAAGATCTCTTTCTTAGTCATTTGATTTTCTTCAGCAATAGTATCTTCTTCGCTGATTTCTTCGTCAAACAACTCTTCAACTGTACCTAAACCGTATGCTTCTGGAGAGTCGTTACCAAAACGCATCCCAATAAAACCAACCACAATCGCGATGATCGATGGGAACACGAACATACCAATTACGTTGCCATCAAAAAAGTAGTTAGCGCCAAACAGCGCTACACCAGCAGCACCTGCACCACCTACGTTGTGTGACATGTTCCAAAGACCTAAATACGACCCACGCTTATTACGAGGCGTCCATTTAGTAATAGTCGAATAACTTGAAGGACCACCGGTACTTTGAAAGAAACCACTCAATGCGTAGAAGGCAACCATCATGAATAAGCTAGCGCTGCCTCCACCCAAGCTGAAGCTAAAGCCCAACATGGCAAGGCCAGATAGGATAAGCATGAATGGCAGGAACTGCTTGGTGTTTTTGCCATCCGCGTAGTAGGAAACAACCGTTTTACCAATACCATAAGTAATTGAAAAGCCAAGACCAATAAGACCTAGATCGGTCATTGATAATCCATAAGTAGAAATCATGTCGTTTTGCGCGACATTGAAGTTCTTACGGATTAAATACATGGTCAAATAGCCAATGAATACGACTAGGTACGATTGTAGGAATGGTTTAAACCACATTTTTCTTCTAGTTTCGACCGGAAGATCCAGCGTCGGTTTTCTAACCTGATCTAGGAACTTTAACATTGTGAACTCTCTTATTATTGATGAGGTCTGCACGGAACATTACTGACCATGCACTCTTTGCAATTCGATGATGAAATAATAAGGAGTCTAAAAAGCGACCGCATGAGAGAGGGTCTTAGAATAACTAGGAAAAATTCTTAGTTCAGAATCGGGAGTCAAGAAAGCGTGAACAGCATCACTTTATTTAAAATGTGTTATGCCGTGAAGAGGTATTGGAAAGGTGTCGTTAGTTAAGATATTTAGTAGGTGCCCCAAGCAAACTAAACATCGATTGTATTGAGCAGTTTATTGAAGTCTAAAGTGGCTAATAAAAGCCACATTAGATTCGCTTTACGGTATCGTAACCTAAACGATAGATAATAGAGTTTAATTATTCTTAGACACATCCAACTTATTCAGCAACGACGGAAAGCCCCAACCGTTCTCACCTTCGACCACAGGTTCTCCGGTCAAATACTCAAACAGCGTTGGAGCCAAAGAGCCATTAGCTTCGATTTTCAATTGCTGAGAGTTATCGCCAATTGGCGCTCCCCAGAATCCGATGAAGGCATCTTTCTCTAAGTAATCCTCACCAGCATGACGACCCGGCACCTTAGTGTTGTAACCAATTCCCGCTTTAGGGAACAAGTTAACCGTGCCAGCCCTATCTTCAAGGTAGATATTAGCCAGTTGATTCACTGAATCTGGTCGAGGTGTTGGTTGCGTCAATGAAGTCCACTCAGCACTGCTACACCACGTTGTCACATCCGCCTTAACCGCTCGATTAATACATTTTTCTACTAATAGAGAGTACTGTGAAAAATCAGCTTCGCTTGGTGATGCTAGGTATGGATTTAACCTTTGCGTATTGAGCAAAATTGGCGCTCGGTTGTCTTCCAATGACTCATAGAAAAGCTTGTCACCTTCACGTGTGATCAATTCATCGACCCGTTTTAAATCACGATTGCCAATCACACGAACAGCGCAGCGTTGTTGATCACATGTGCTTTCTCTTACGACCATATAATCAAGACTTTCAGGCAAGCGTTGCGCTATCTGATTGATGATGTCGATATTCTGACCAGCTGTCGCCGCAATCGGAGACCACTGCGTGAGTTCTTGGTAAACTGGCTGCACCTGCCACCCGTGAGCCGAATTAAAGAAGTCCATCATGAAGTTACCACCAGCAGTAGAAGCAACCACAACATCCAACTCCTTCGAACTTGGGTAGCTTAGGGCATTGGTGATTTTAGGCCCTTCACCCTCGTCTGAAGATATCTTCTTAACCACTATTGGGTACTCTAGCTCTGCTTGTAAGCCTTCAAATACCTGCTTTTCGGGATTGAGCGCGTAGAACACCGGCGTTAAACCATGATCCCCTGCCATACCCCATAGCGTTTTATCGTAAACGCCGGCACTGCGGTAGGTCGTTTCAATCTGGCGAATCCAATAGTCCAGTCGATTGAGCTCTCCCGTCGGCATCAAAATTTCGTCACTAAAAGGACCGGTAAAGTGTGCGAAGTGATCCGGCCATGGGTTATACACCAAGGTGTAGTCTGGCATCCCTTTTCCATCTAACTCGGCAAACTGAGTAATCAATTGTTTAACCTGAGCCTTCTTTGAAAACTTAGTGAAAAAATCAAAGCCAGATATAGTCTGATACGCTTCAATATCTTCAATCAAGGCTTGACGCTTTTCTTGCAAAACCACTTCGACTTCTGAACGTTCTTGAAGCTCTTTCACGCAGCGTTTCTCACCATAATCACGCAGTGACTCACCCAAACCTAGGTTTACTAACCCATCGTAAGTGGTGTGAGCATTCCAATCATATTGAGCGTTGCAGTTCAGCGTTTTAAGGTAATCAAGGCGGTCAAACATGGTTTGAACCTTGTTGTCTGCCATCAACACATCTAACTGCAGGGCATCATTACCAAAGAAGTAATACGCTCGGTCGATCTCTCGGTCGACAAAGTGGAAATTAGGGATGCCCGTACCACCGTTACCAGACACTTTTGCGCCCGTTTTGATGATCGGTAGATTACGTACGCTGATCGTCGGAGTAGAAGAGATACCCACTCGGCTTATATTATTTCGATTCTCTTGATAGAGTTTTTTGAAGAACGGAAGATAATTCGGATCACGGTAGGTTTGTTCAGACATAACTTCCATGAACCTCACCTGCTGTTGATGTTCAGGTTCAATAACCGTTTCTAGCTTAGGTTTGTATTGCGCTCGGTTTTTATGATTTTGGTAAGCAACAGAAATGAAAGGTGAATCTTCATCGACCAAGCCTTCGATCAACCCCTGCTGTAAACCGTCGACGGTCACTTGGACCGCAAAACGTTTGTGCTGTTGGGATTCTAAGAATTGTATTAGCGCATCAGGCTGGTCACTGAACGCTTGTTGCATCCAATCATCGAGCGCTTCTGCACGTTCTTCTTTAAACACAAATTGTCGGTAAGCTTTCAGCAAGTTTAAGCGTACAAAATCAATAAGCGTGATGGTAAGAGCTTGTGCTTTGTTATTCGGCTTATCAGCGTTTTCTGGTTTACCATCTTCTGCAATCGCCAACATTGCAGATTTCATGTCGCCGTCATCCATTCCCAATGCCGCTTTACCGATCAAATCAACGATGATCGGTTGAATTTGAGCGATGATAGCTAGATCTTCAGGGCTATTGGTTAAGTATGTGTAATTCGCAGGGAGCGTGTCCATATCCTGCCAAACACCAATTTCGAATAACGCATCGTAGATAACCACCATGTTGGCAATGAACTGTTCATCGATACGAATACCTTCATGATGCCCCGTTGCTTCAGTCGAGGTATCTGGCTCGTGATGCTCTGAGGTTGGCTTATCTCCAACATGATAGAGGCTATGTTCAAAGCCCTTTAGCGCCTGCTTATCATAAACCGTCGACAAGTAAGATTTGAACACATCTTCACTGCCCAAGCCTGAATAGCGGTCGTAATAACTATAGAGAAAATAACCCAAAGGAATTGAGTACGTCGGGTTGGATAACTGAGCAACGACTCGAGCTTTGGTTTTGACATCTAAAGGGAGAGCGAGAATATACGCATCTAATGTAACACCACCAATCGTGAAAAGAGCCGCATCACGAGTGAGTTTGGCAGAATAACTTAGGCTTGAAAGCACCTGATTTTTCAACACTTCACTGGAGCTAAACACGCCACCAATGACGGGTGTTGTTGATATATCAGCCGCACTCGGAGCTGACGCAACCGCCAACGATAAGGCACTGAACAAACTGGCGTAACTGCGAACGTGAGAATAAGAGCTCATCAAATTTCCTTTAGATCAACACACTTCTATAAATACGACTTATTGTTTCAGTTTGCATTTATTAGTCAACCTATGAAAACGTTTGTTTTCTGATTCGAAGAGCTCGAATACTCTTACAATCGCTTACCGCTACCGTCTTCCCACATCACTTCGCATTCGTCTTTAATGGCCGCTTTCAATAGTTCAACTAACGGAAAAGCTCGGCTACCGATATTAACAGGCGCTTCAACAACCGCTTCTTCACTGTCATCATCGGTATTTTCTTGTTCTACCTGCTTACTCTGCTCAGCGGCGATCGCAGCACGCAAATTGCTTAACGCTTGAGAAACCTCTGAAGCATCAATTGCTCCTGGGATCGTGCCACTATGTCCAAGCATCTTTATGAACTGAAGACCGACTTCACCAAACATCGTGACGCTAGCATGAGCTTTGCAACTAAAGGTAATTAACATTATGAGCCTCTATCAAATTTAGGTATCTATAAACATTAGCTATCTACAAACTATGTTGAGTAACGTATTGGAAAGCAAGTAGATAATAGCCAAGTAACTTCCTGCAACTAGAACCTTGATTGTGTCACTAACGGATACATCTGCACCGTTAGTGACGCTCATCACTATTTATTGTGAGTCACTCATCATTTAAATATGAAACCTTGATAGTAGTCACACTAAAAAGGTCACTAACACTCTGCTATGACTTTTATTTCATCTACTATTAACATCAATTATCAAAATCTTTGGCACAAATCACATGAAAAGGCTCGTCGGCAGACACCTAGAAGAAATGGCGGACATACGATCCACTCGCAAGCAAAAAATTGTCCACTCCTTTTCACTGGCTGCCGCTGCGTTATTCACATTCTACACTTGGGCTTACTTCCAAGGTCAGCATTACACGCTGTCAATTTTCGAACTGTGTTTTGCACTTATTGCTATCTCCAATGCATTTTACGTAAAAAAAGTCACTGCCGCTGAGTATTCAGAATTGATTCTAAGTGGTGTTCTGCTCGTTCAAGGAGTCATCCTATTCTTGTACAGTCACGCCATTCCCGAGCGGACACTTTGGCTCTACCCGATTTTGGCTGCCGTTATTTTCATAAACGATTTTAGAATTGGCATTATATTCAGTACCTCATTTTGTGTATTTATCAGCACCTTGATTACAGCGATGCCTAGCAGCTTTTCTTTACCTTTTAGCAGCTCACACCGATTTATTCTTAGCTTATTTACAATGAGCTTGGTATGTCACACATCAGCTTATTACTACACAAAAGCCGTCAGTTATATTCAACGCCTATATAAAGAGGGGATTGAAGATCTGGCCTATAGAGACCAACTAACCGGTTTGGCAAACCGTTGGAGCTTTGAACGCTGGGCGACAGAAAAACTTGCGACAGTGGATAGTGAACGCTCACTGACTGCATTAGTTTTTTTGGACATAGATGACTTTAAAGGCATTAATGATAGCTACGGGCACGACGTCGGAGACAGTGTTTTGCAGCATTTTGCGAATCGTTTAAGCAACAACATCCGAACCAGAGACAGGGTAAGTCATGAATACGATTATTCGATTGCGCGCTTTGCTGGAGATGAGTTTGTTTTGATGCTCTACGATGTACCAACTCGCAAAGATCTAGACGGTATTTTAGATCGGATTTGTGGGCTATTCGAAAGTGGTTGCCAGACAAACGAGAGAATCAAGGAATTGACACTCAGTGTTGGGGTTTCGTTGTACCCGCAAGATGCTCAAGAATTACATGAGCTGACGAGATGTGCTGATAAAGCGATGTATGTTGCCAAACATTCAGGAAAAAATCGATACGCTTATTATCACGATAATCCCGTATCAACCTTGATAGAAGAGCTACCGACGAACCTCGCCTTCTCAGAATCGGAATCATCTGAGCTTGAAGGTTGTCTTGAAGCGAAGGTCGAAGGGAGCAATGTTACGTTATTAAAAACGCGTCCACGCTAGCCTGCCATATACATGGCCCATAAACTCACTAAGCCAATAACAATAATCCATACGACTTGTCGTACTAAATTTCGGTTTTCGTTCTTAGATTTAGCAACGGTTTTAAAAGCGGCTTGCTTGGCCGAGTGTATAAAAGGCCCATCTGCTTGGTGCTTTCTAACACGGCGCTTAACCGCTTTATTCGCAACCTCTGTAAAACGCTGACCTTGCTCCGTTGTAAAATCGTTATCAAAGCCCATCCGACCTTGCCTTTCGCCATGTTTTTGCTGTACTGCCATAGCGGCCTCCTTGGCGGTCTGCTCTCTATTCAAGTATAGACATAATTTCATATTCTTACCTGTTCAAAATTTTCGAATAAGTCACTCAACACTGTGCCATCTTCTTTTTAAATCAAATTACATAAACTACAGCTATTCAAGTTTATGAGGATTTCAAAATGACGAGTGTAAGAGCAGTAGATCATGTGATTGCAGCACACGCTACCTCCGATGGTGATGGCGTAAAAATACAAAGACTCGCTGGTTTCAATAACACGCGTTTCTCTCCATTTTTAATGATTGATGAACTTAAGTCGGATGAAAGCAAAGATTATGTTGGCGGCTTTCCTCCACATCCTCACCGTGGGATAGAAACGCTCACTTACATGCTGCAAGGTCACTTCCAGCACAAAGACCACATGGGGAATGTTGGAGAGCTTCGCAGCGGTGGTGCACAGTGGATGGCCGCGGGTCGTGGTGTGATTCACAGCGAAATGCCAATGATGGAAGAAGGTGCACTGCATGGATTTCAGATTTGGATAAACCAACCTGCAACACACAAAATGCAACCAGCGCAATATCACGACTTCCAAAGTGAAAGCATCGCGGAGCATCAAAGTGAACAAAATGGTTTATTGAGAGTTATTGCTGGTGTATTCGAACTGCATAACCTAGCTGACCATGATGTAGAGGCTTTACGAACGCAAGGCCCACTGCAACAAACAGGTGTGCCGTTAAGCGTGGCGGATTGGCGATCTCATTCTGGGCAAAAAATAACATTAGGGATAGATGTTAATCACAATGCCATGACTTACGTGTACCGAGGCAGTATTAAGATCGGTGATAAAGTCATCAACCAAGGTCAACTTGCGTTACTCACTAAAGCTGACTTGCTGTCTTTGAGTAGTTTAGAAGATTCAGGTGTACTGATTTTTTCTGGTGAGCCGATTAATGAACCTGTTGTGCACTATGGTCCGTTTGTCATGAACTCGATGGAAGAAATTGAACAGACGATTCAGGACTACAACAATGGCGTTTTTGAGACTTACTAATTGACGACGTCTTTGCGCTTTTAGCTTTGAATTGAAGTTAAAGATTGAAGATTGAAGATTGAAGATTGAAGAGATTTTGCAACGAACAACAATTTGGTCATCCATTTGATGACTGTAAAAACAAGTGACACTATCCACTGCCGGTTATTATCACTTATTTAACCACGCTCCTAGAGCGTGGTTTTTTTCTATTAAGCCATAGATAAACGATACTCTGGTTGAACGAACTCAGGCCTTCCTACAAGTATTCACACAGGTAAGCTGTCGCTTCTTTAACCTGTAAATCGAATGAAGAGTCACCCGCAACGTCAAAAGACTCACCAGATTGGAATGTAGTCCAATCGTCATCGCCAACACGCTTTACAATTAAAGCACCTTTAACAACAGTCATCTTTTCCGGAGCTGCAGTACCGAATGTGTATTCACCAGCGGCCATCACACCAACACTCACATCAGCACCAGACTGGTTAAACGCTAACGACTTAACACCGCCTTCAAAGTATGTATTTTCTTTAATCATTGTACTTCCTTGTTATCTCAAAATTGCATTACTAGGCTCAACGAATAAGCCTATGCGTAAATTTAGGTGCTAATTGTTTTAACCAATTCGAGACTGTCCTACAAGAAATAAATGAATATAGCTTAGAATCTGTTGACCTTTCGAAGTTAAATTTCGTTCGAGATGGAATCATTTTAGGCGTGGCATTGGGTATACAACCTAATCATTCTAAGTAAATATTCCTTAACAAAGCATGAAGACTGAATGTGTGGGTAAAAAATCACTGAGGCAGTTTGATTCAAAAGAACATTCGATCCTGCTTCTAACTCTTATAAGAACCTTTGCAACCTATCGTTTTATTTTATAGAATCATCACCAGTATGAGTAACTAAAATGAAGAGATAATGGCTAAAAATACCACGAAAAGCAGCGATATATTGGCCAATTCGTTACTCTACGCCTTCTTAATGGCTGGCTTTATGATTGCCCTCACCGTCGGCTATTTCGGCTACCAAGCCTACCAAAAATCTGTAAGCCCAAGTAACGTCCATGGCACATGGATCGAGATTGGTGCTCCACCTTACAAAACAGATATTCTTACACTTTCCGATGATGGTGTGATGATGAACTATCGATTCATCAGTACCTCGTTTGATTTTGATGGCAAAGATGTCACGATCAACACAGGTTCAGGCCCAACGATTTATACCATTAGCGGTACCTACAATTCACCTCGTTTAAAACGGTTAGTGCCGAACACACCATCCAAACAATTCATAAAAGAAGGGTATGAAGATACTGTTGCTGGTGATACTCAAGGACTCATGCAGCAACGACGCTCAGTATTAGCTGAGCAATTCAAAAAATAGCGTTTTAGCAAAATCCTATGTAACAACACCCTTTACATCAACACTACCTGCCCCTTTACAAGCACCGGCATGACGTGCTTCAGATTATAATACCGCTTCAGTTCGCGATATTTTATTGTAGCCTGTCGCACTTTTTCATAACTTCATGTCGTGTAATTTCACTTATGAGACTTTCCTTCTGAGTAAGGTTTTATTTTATAAAACATGGACTCAGCCTCTCATTAATTAAGCAACAGAATTGTAACAAGATACAATTTTTTAGTTGTCCATCGAAAACGGATTTATTTTCAGTCATGAAATTAAAACTCTCTCGAATACTGACGGTGAAGCTCCTTCAAAACTGACGGGAGCCGATTATAGGGCCACTTGGTTCTAAACCTTCAAGGAATGAGAGAAATAGTATGATTCGTATAAACACCTGTGCTGCGAGTATTGCTCTAGCGCTATCTGGTACGGCATTGGCCGCGCCAACAGCACCTAGCATTGATATGTACGGTTCCAACAACCTACAGTTTTCTAAAATTGAACTCGCGATGGAAACCACCTCTGGTTACAACCAGATGGTTAAGTATCACGACAAAGCAAAGGTCGACGTCAAGTTCAACCAATGGAGCGGAACATCAGGAAACACGTACAACATCTACTTTGATGGCGTTAAAGTAGCCACAGGCCCAATCACTGGCAGCCAAACCACGGCTTCATTCGAATACGGCCAAGGCGGCTTATTCGATATGGAAATCGAAGCGTGTGACGAAACAGGTTGTAGCAAAAGCGCACCCGCTAAAATCACGATTGCCGATACCGATGGATCACACCTAGCGCCACTTGCGATGAACGTGGACCCGAACAACAAGTCATACAACACAGACCCAAACACGGTAGTAGGTACTTACTTTGTTGAGTGGGGTATCTATGGCCGTGATTACACAGTCGATAACCTACCTGCTGACAATTTGACCCATATCCTTTATGGCTTCATCCCAATTTGTGGCCCTAACGAATCAGTGAAATCAGTGGGCGGCAACAGTTACAACGCACTCATGACAGCATGTCAGGGCGTTAACGATTACGAAGTGGTGATTCACGACCCTTGGGCGGCTTTTCAAAAGAGTTTCCCGCAAGCGGGTCATGAATACAGCTCCCCTATCAAGGGCAACTACGCAATGATGATGGCGCTAAAACAGCGCAATCCAGATTTGAAGATCATCCCATCAATTGGTGGTTGGACGCTGTCTGACCCATTCTTCGATTTCACAACCAAAGCTAACCGAGACACCTTCGTTGCATCGGTTAAGAAATTCCTTAACACGTGGAAATTCTACGACGGTGTAGATATTGACTGGGAATTCCCTGGTGGAGGCGGTGCGGCGCCAGACCTTGGTGACCCTGTGAATGATGGCCCAGCTTACATTGCACTGATGGCAGAGCTGCGCACTATGCTTGATCAACTAGAAGCGGAAAACGGTCGTACTTACGAGCTAACATCAGCGATCGGTGTTGGTCACGATAAGATTGAAGACGTGAACTACGGCGAGGCTATCCAGTACATGGATTACATCTTTGCAATGACTTACGACTTCTACGGCGGTTGGAACAACGTTTTAGGTCACCAAACAGCACTCAACTGCGGTAACTTCATGCGCCCTGGTCAATGTGATGGCACAGGCCTCGATGAAAATGGCGAACAGTACACTGGCCCTGCTTACACCACAGACAACGGCATCCAATTGCTTCTTGCGCAAGGTGTTCCAGCGAACAAACTTGTGGTTGGTACAGCGATGTACGGTCGTGGTTGGGAGGGTGTATTACCGTCATCACTTTCAGATCCTAGCGATCCAATGACAGGCGTGGGTAATGGCAAACTAACCGGCAGCTCTGCGCAAGGCGTATGGGAAGATGGCGTTATTGACTACAAAGGCATAAAAGCGAACATGCTTGGTGCAAACAACCAAGGCATCAACGGCTTTGAATATGGTTACGACGAAATGGCAGAAGCGCCTTACGTTTGGAACCGTACTTCAGGCAAGTTGATCACATTTGATGATGACCGCTCAGTGAAAGCAAAAGGCGCATACGTTCGTAGCCTTGGCCTTGCGGGTCTATTTTCTTGGGAAATTGATGCGGATAACGGCGATATTCTGAATGCGATGCACGAAGGTCTTGCGGGCAGTACGACAGATCCTGTCAACCGTAAACCAACGGCAGCTGCAGGTGCGGACCAATCAGTTGAAGGCCCTGCTTCTGTTTCTCTAGACAGTAGCGCTTCAAAAGACAGTGACGGTACGATTGCGAGCTACGCTTGGTCACAAGTAAGCGGAACGGCGGTAACTCTAGCCAACTCGAATGCGGCTGTTGCGAGTTTCGATGTAGTGGAAGTCGCACAACAAGAGACTCTGACATTCAGCCTAACCGTAACAGATAACGAAGGCGCAACGTCAACAGACACAGTTGTTGTGACAGTAAACCCTAAAGACACAGGCCCAGTCAATACAGCACCAGTTGCTGTGGTTACGGCTCCTTCTGAAGTGAATGCGGGTGACGTTGTTGTGGTTGATGCTTCGGCTTCGAGCGATGCGGATCAAGACACATTAACCTTCACGTGGGATTTACCAGCAGGTATTAACGCAACAGTACAAGGCGCTTCAGTAAGCTTTGTCGCGGCGGAATACACGCAAGACACGACACTTAATTTCTCAGTGACAGTCAGTGATGGTACAGAGACATCAGTCGCGTCTACTTCAGTGAAAGTTCTTAAGAAAACCACAGGCGGTGGCACGTGTACTAACGCTTGGGATTCAAGTGCGGTCTACAATGGTGGTGATCAAGTGACCCAAGGTGGTAAGGTTTGGGAAGCGAAATGGTGGACAACAGGTGAAGATCCAACAACGACTGGCCAATGGGGCGTGTGGAAAGAGATCGGCCCAGCAAACTGTGCAAACTAAAAATAGGGTTTTGATAAACGCTAACTAAGCGTCGACTAAACACCTAAAAGCAAAGGCCAACCAGATAATGTCTGGTTGGCCTTTTTAGTGTTTGTTTTCTTAGTTGGCGTTCTACTTGCTTGATTCGTTAAACTTAGCCAATCAAGTTATCAAAGCTCTCAAACACTTGTGGGCACTTCATTACTCGTCCGTGGCCTTGCCCTTGAGTTGCAATCAAGTTAACGCGACCCATTTCATAGGCTGCACGCTTCGACACATCAAACTTAGTAAACTTATCTTGTTCATCATGAACAATGATAGTTTGAGACTCACGAAGCGCTAGCTTTCCATAAGGATCAACAGATTGAATCGGGTAGTTAAATTGCTCTTCTACTTCTCCGACTACCGCCTCAAACAGTTTCATTGAGTAACCAGAACGAGCAACACTGCCAAATAGGTTTTCTAGATAATCCAGTACAGGTGCAATCAGCAACAGCGGCTTGTTTTCCAATTTAACGTGCTTACATTCCAATGCAGAAGCCGTACCCATGCTGTGACCGACCAAACCTGCTACCTCCCCAACCGAATCTAGAATCGCTTCCAAGCCATTCACAAATGCAGGGATATGACCATGTACACCATCACTGCCACCGTGCGCCGGGTGATCATAAGCCAGAGCCGTAAAACCTTTGGCTGCAATATGTTCCATCAGAGGGAAGAACTGACTCGCGGTGCCAGACCAACCATGAGTCAGAACCCAAACTGGACCGGTACCCAAAGAATACGTTTTTAAGACGCCATCACGACCTTTGATTTCACTCTTGATAAGCCCTTGCGGATCGGCATTTTTCTGCTCAGTACGCATTGGAGTGAGCAGCAGCTTACGTGCCGTTTTCTTCGCATGACTTGGCGCTAAAATGTAGTGCAGATTGGTTGTAGCGCCAATCAAGCTACGCTTGAAGCTAAATTTGTTCGATGTATTGAAATAGATTTTGTCACTCATGACCGTTCCTTGTATCGCCATCATTGTTGGCGGATCGAGCTCGGCCCTAAAATCGAACGACCGTGCTATTTGTTAGTATAAAAAATGGCGAAAACGCTATTTATGACTGCTTGCCGCCACTTCTCTCAAAATCTTTTGCAAACCTTAACTAAGCAAGGTCACATGCTTTGCGAATTCCATGATTTTCGAACTTCATGATTTGCGAGCTAAGTGGCTTACGAGTTAACCTGCTGTATGTATTAAACCGCTTTCCAACTGGCTACCAAGCGCTGTACACCACTCCAAAAATGGGTGTGGCTCGCTTGTTGACCTCGTAACGAGTAGAACAAGTTCGCACTCAAATAAAGGCCATATAATTCAAAGGTTGCCTGTTTGGGATCTAAATCGGCCCTGAACTGTTTGCTCTCAACCGCTTTTGCTACCTGAATCGTCAAGTAATCAATCCACACTGAAATGGTTTTCTGCAGTGCCTTCTGAATCACAGACGTTTCGCTGCCTGCATCTTTCCAAGCATCAATAAACATACAGCTGCCTTGGAATGAATGATTCCAACCCAACCAATTGTCGAGCAACTGTTTCAATTTCGCTTCGATATCACCATCCCCCAGCTCTCTTGCGGGAATGATGACTCTTTCAGTGAATATGGCGTTGGAGTACTCGAGTACAGAGAGTTGCAGGTTCTCTTTAGAGTTGAAGTGTGCAAACAAGCCACTCTTAGACATGCCACACTGCTTGGCTAACTCGCCAATCGTCAAACTCTCAAGCCCATTCTCACTCGCAAGCGCGAATGCATGGCTCAAAATATACTCTTTGGTTATCTTTCCCTTGCTCATTATTCACCAATAATAAATCTCATGCTTCTTTTTTAGCACGTTCGTTCTTTTTTGCAATTTTTATTTGCAAAACACTTATTTTGTTTTCTCTGATGTCAGAAACTGTGGAAAAATGCGACAGTATTCAAGGGAAATTGAAATCGACTAACTAAAGGAAAAACAATGAACACACTTTGGGAACAGTTTGCGTTTTCGGCGTCGGTAACAGGCCCTATCTGTTTAATGCTGTTTCTTGGTGTGATGCTCAAGCGAATTGGCTTGATCAATGATAATTTCATTGATGTCGCGTCCAAGGTGGTATTTCAAGTCACCCTACCCGCGATGCTATTTCTGAGTATTGTTCAATCGAATCACAACTTTTCAGCCAGTAGCGCGTTAGTTGCGTTTGGCGTCATCGCTAACTTTGTCTTTTTCTTGTTCACGATTTTCTCAACCAAGTTGGTATTCAAAAGCTCTAAAGATCAAGGTGTGATCATCCAAGGGGGATTCCGCGCCAATACCGCGATCATTGGCCTCGCCTATGTGGCTAATATTTATGGCAACCAAGGCGTGGCATTGGCTGCTATCTATGTCGCATCTCTGACCGTGCTGTATAACATTCAAGCCGTGATAGCACTGACACCCAAAGGCAAAGACACCGGCGCTAAAGCCATTAAAGTGATCGCCAAGTCCATCACCAAAAACCCGTTAATCATCGCTATTTTCTTAGCAGTCGTCTTCTATGCACTTTCAATTCCCATTCCAAAAATGGTGACTGATGCTGGGCAATACTTTGCCAACATGACTTTGCCTTTGGCTCTACTTTGTACTGGTGGTTCTCTAGATATTAGTTCGCTTAAACAAGAAAAGTTGTCTACGTGGTTCGCCTCTAGTTACAAGTTAATCGCCTCACCTTTACTGACTACACTGGCTGGTTGGTACTTAGGATTTGAAGGGCTCGATCTCGGACTTATCTTCTTGATGAGCGCAGCACCAACAGCAGCGGCAAGCTATGTTATGGCGCGTGCGATGGGAGGAAACTCAACACTCGCGGCTAACATCATCGCTCTTACTACTGTTGTTTCTCTTATCACTTGTACACTAGGTATATTTGCACTCACTGCAATGGATTTAATATAGCTGCGACAAGCTTCAAAAAACCGACACAAGCCTTGAAACAAAGGTCATAAGCCTTGATTTAGGACTAACTGGTTGGGCATAAAGGCTGCTAGATTTCGTAAAAATTTTACTGAGAGATCTGATATGTCTTCCGTTCAACATACGCCTTCACAACACATCGCCAGTATCGAGTTAGGCAGAGTGATTGCTATCTTGGCAATCATTGGTTTGCACGGCCAAATGGCACTCACTTATTGGCAAATAGATGAAGTGCCATGGGTTGGTTATGTGCTCAACCAAACCGCTCGTTTTGCCGTGCCTCTATTCTTCCTTATTTCAGGCTATCTGATCCAACCTAAGCTCACAGCATCGCCTTGGACAACCTTCATCAACTACTCCAAACCACTACTTAAAGTTTGGTTGGCATGGAGCATCATTTGCTTAGTGATGCCATTCAATCTCGCGAAAGTAGAAGAATTTGGCTATCTAGGCGAGCGTGAAGGCTATTGGGGTTTCTTAATGAATACCCCACTCAACTCTTTCTTAGAGGGTGGGTTGGTACATTTATGGTTCATTCCCGCCCTTGTGTGCGCGGTTTTGATCATCGCCTTAATGGTAGAGATGAAACTCGATAAGCTTCTACTACCGGTGGCCATTCTGCTTTACGTCTATGGTGTATTGGCGGGTAGCTACACAAGCTTAACCGACCTTAGTGCCCCTTTCTTCACACGTAACGGTCCGTTCTTCAGCACGTTAATGGTGACCTTAGGTTTTCTCATTCGTCAGCATCAATGGAAAGTGTCCTCAGCCAAAGCATTAGGGTTATTGGCGTTAGGCATGGTCATCCACTTTGCCGAAGCGGCATGGCTAACCCAATTTGATATCGCCTTTAATATTCACGATTTCTTGTTTGGTACAGCGTTATGGGGGATTGGTGTGTTCATGTGGCTTTTAGCTAATCCAAACATCGGCGATTACGCATGGCTTCGCGCTATCTCGAATCGTATGCTAGGTATCTACGTTTGCCATCTGTTGATCATTATTTTGCTATTCAATGTCTGCGGAGTATTGGGCATCACTGAGCTCGCTAAAGACATCACCGTGTTCTTCGGCACCTTTACCCTGAGCTTTATATTGATCGCTGGTATAGAAAAAACGCCACTGCGCCACTGGTTACTTCGTTAGTGCTCATCTAGCCAACGACGTATTACAGGCCTAGTGAAACCCCTCAGTCTGTAATTTGCCTTGATGCAACATTCTTTTCTGCAACGAGGTTCGCCTTGCCAGTGAAAGCACTAGCTCGCTTTCACTGGCAACTTTAAACTCCAACATCCCTTTCCCTCTTATGCGTTACTCTCTTTTAACCACTGACGTGGTGACACACCCGATACATGCTGAAATGCGCGTGAGAAACCTGAATAACTGCTGTAACCGACTTCATCGGCAATCCAGTTGATGGGCTTATTTTGCAGTAGCAGAGATTGAGCAACGGAAACGCGCCACTTTTGCACGTAATCTCCCGGTGTTTCACCCACCTCACGCTTGAACGCCTCAATAAACTGAGTACGAGACATCGCAGACAATGACGCCATTTCTGCAACCGAAAAGTGACGAGCAGGCAACCGGTGAATAGCCGTCACCACAGCAGCAAGCCTTGGGTGTGCAAGAGCAGAGAAAACGCCGCTATCGATTTTTTGTTGTTCAATGAGATGACGAAAAATCAACGCCATCAACGCATCACTCAACTTGTCCATTAGGTATTGCTGCCCTGACGATTGTTGTCCTGAAGATGCTTGCCCCGACTCTCGAAACAGCACCTCAATCACAGGCATTAAGTTCGGTGCATCTTCAAACGGAATCACTATCATGTCGGGCAGAGCCGATAATAAAGGATTCATCTGCCCTGAACGATACTCCACGTTCACACACACAAGCTCTGCACCCTCTCCCACACCTTCAATTGCATGTGGTGTGCTATTCGGCAGGTAAATAATACAGGGCTGAGAAAGCTGCCGGCATTCCGTATGAGCACCAGACAAGGTCAACTCCCCCGAGCTTAATACATGAAGGTGCCCTTCTTTGCCTTGTTGCGCGTTAAATGACGACACCCCACACAGGTTTCCAGAATAGAAAACGCCAGTGCGTATCGAGAAGTGTTCCATTAATTGTGACAGCAGATCCATGCACCCTCCGAACGATTCGCTTAGTTTTTAGTTCTTTTGTCCCTTTATAGACCGGACAAGTGGGCTAAATTACTTCAAACAAAATAACCAACACTGACAAGGAACTTGATATGTCACACATGAAATCGACCAGTCAAAAAATCACTCTATTGGCCGCGTTACTAGGAACCAGCTTTTCGTTAATGGCAGCAGACCTTGATATGAGTGTCGACAACAATGATCTCGCCATTAAAGGTTATGACCCTGTCGCTTACTTTGCCAATGAGGGGCCAGTTAAAGGCACATCTGAATTCACAGCGACTTATAAGAATGCGATTTATAACTTTGTGAGCAGTGAAAACCGAGATGAATTCCGATCTAACCCATCGGCTTATGCACCTCAATATGGTGGCTATTGTGCCTTTGGTGTGGCAATGGGTAAGAAATTTGAAACGGACCCCCTAGCTTGGAAAGTAGAAGGTGGGAAGCTGTACTTAAACTTAGATAAGTCAGTTCAAAAGCGTTGGCTGGAGAATACGCAAGAATTCATCCAAGACGCCAACAGCAATTGGACCACTATAAAAACCGTGGAAGCCTACAAGCTTTAAGTTCTAGGTTCTAGCCTTCAACGTTTATCCATTGCCAACTAACAAAACGGAAGCGACCGAACGCTTCCGTTTTTATTTTCAGCAGCCAATTATTGATAACACCAAGATAACAGCGATGTAACGCTCAAACCAGAGAGAAATCAGTGCGATTTCAGCACGAATCAAAACCATTTTTATTCTATACTCCTAAAGATAAGCTTTTCTTTTCATGGAAGAATAATGATATTACCTAGGATTTTAGCAATCGGACTCTATGCTTTATCAACACTGACTTACGCTGCTCCATGGCAGTTCGTAAAAAGTGAAGATGGCATCATCATTGATAAGAGACCTCACACTGAAGGCTTGGTAGAAATACGAGCACAAATGCAAACGCCCACCACTTATTCTGGTTTTTTGCTGTTATTGGAAGACAGCGCGAACGTGCCAAACTGGATAGATAACGTATCGGAAAGTCGTGTTTTGATGCAGATATCTGAGGATGAAAATATCGTCTATACCCAGTTCAAAGCGCCTTGGCCTGCCAGAGATCGCGATATGGTGACCTACTCAAAATACAGCATCGAGGATGGGCAGTTTGTCTTGTCGATCAAGGATGCGTCTGATTATTTGGCGAAAGAGTCGGGGTACATTCGAATTTATGATGTAGATGCCTTATGGACTCTGCAACCGCTCACCAATGGTAATACCTATATCACCTATACCGCTTACGCGAACGCAGGTGGCATCCTGCCAAATTGGTTAATGAACAAATTATCGATTGATAGTGCACTGAGCACGTTTAAAGGACTAAAAGAACAATTACAGAAGTACCAAGGCCAGCAGCACCCTAACCTGCCAAGTGAATCTCGCTAGCGATACCAGTCGATGGGTAGATAACTAGGTGGCGAAGTAAGTAAGTAAGTAAGTAAGTAAATAGATAAATACTAAGGCCTTCTAGCGAGGTCGCGAGCTAAGATAAGTGCTAAACCAAACACCTGAAGAAACAGGGCAATATTCTTGTAGAAAGCCATTTTTTCATCGAGCCTTTGGATTAATTCAACCAAGGTCAGATTATCCAAATAGTAGTCATCAATTCGTGCTCGTTGGGCTTCTTGAGCACTGTTTATCAGCATCATAAGCTTGGGTAAATTAGCCAACGAGATGGCTGGCACCTCCTCACTCACCCAACTCCGGAGTTGGCCGCGCAGCGCTTCATCGAGGATGGTGGCAGGTTGAGCGGTTTCTGTTGAGGGTTTATCTAGGTGGATCAGAATGGCTTCACGCTTGCGCTCTAAGGTTTCGATCGTATTCCAGGCCAGTTGTATTGAGTACACATTACCGTATTTACGATCGTTGTATTCCGATTTTTCCGCTTCAATTTTGTCGAGCACCAAGCTCGACATGACAATAGCCATGACGTTCAGTATGAGACCTGCAAGGACAATCGCCCAAGCAGGGGGAAGGCGCAATGCCATAATACTCCCTAGAACATTTTATCAAAAGGTAGGTAAGCTAAGTTTAGGACAATCAAAGAGATCATGCAGATAAGCGTTAACACCATGCCCACTTTTCTACCCTTTAAGTTTTTTGCCAGAATACCTTTTGCATGAATCACACGCCCCAGAATAAATGCAACACCAATGGCATGAATAAGCCACACACTGGCACCATTCATCTCCAAAAAGCCCATCAAAATAACCGTAATTGGGATGTAATCCATTGCATTACTTTGTGCGGAGCGTGCTATCTGTAGCGACTCAACACCGCCATCTGCATGAGCAACCAGATTGATTCGTCTTTGCTTAATGACTTCTATCGCCAACCAAATCATTACGACCGTCAGCAAGGCTGCGTAAAGTGCTGTAACCATTATATTTTCCTATTACTTTGAGTTTGTTGAGCGTATTTCGCTCACCTATCGACGGATGAGTTCGACAACGAATGATATTCGCGCCCGAACATTTGTAAGAGATCTCTCACACCGAACGTAAGAGATCACAGTCAAGCTTCGCAGAAAAAAGAAAAATTACAAACCCAACCCCTTGTTTTATATGAATCCACGCATATTTATTTTAGTTAGCGAGGATATTTATTTCCTAAGGCTAATTGCGAATAAAGCCTCCAAAGTGTTTAATACTCATGTCGACAGGGAGTTGGCAGGAACAGGAAAAAGCCTAACGGATTAGGTATCTTCAGGATGAAGATTTGATGGCTTAGGATGAGTGATCAGCAAGGAAGTTTTACTCTAGGATAGAGTCACTTGTCAGGATGATGAGTTAGCATGGACACCGCTAGGAAGGCGATGGATTGGATAGGTTAAAGGATTTAGCCAAATCAAGGAACGATGCAAGGAGCATACGTGACCTTATTAAAAAATAAGTAACAACGTCAGTAGCAGGATGGCTACGAAAAAGAATAAACCCCGTTTGGTGAAAGCCAAACGGGGTTTCTTTTTTCAACATCGAAAAGCTATTAGTAACTGATCGTTCAAATAGTAGCTAATCGTTCAAAGCCACGTTACAAAATAATGTTCATCAAAAACATAGCACCAAACGCATTCAATACTGAAATCGCGATCATCACAGGGATATAACGACCTTCAGTACCAATTGGTCCCATGATGCGTCCCATATATTGCACCTGAGAACCCATCAAGTAGATAGCTGGCGCCAAGATAGCAATATGGTTGCCGTTCAGAATGCCTTGGTCAAATAGCGTGATAACCACACCGACTGCACCACCCATCGACATCCACGCGCCAATCAATACTGCTGCCGCTTCGCCCGGTAAACCAAATACCGCCATGATAGGTGCAAACACACTACCCATCAGATCCAGTGCACCAGTAATCTGCAACGCCTTAATAATCACAAACGCCATCAGAACATTAGGTACTGTAGAGGTTGTCGCAATAACCCAGCCTTTCTTAGCACCTTCAACGAAAATATCAGTAACCATTGGTTTCTTTGCTTTAACTTCGCTCATTATGCTACTTCCTCTTCCAGTTTTTGTTCTTTGTCTGATTTTGTTTTGTCTTCTTTACCTTCAGTAATATTGAGGTAAAGGCGGAATAAGTTCGCACCAACAAACTTGAAGATAAACATCACCGCAACAGCAAGACCAATTGACGATGTCACTGCCAAAGAACCATCCATCGCCGTTAGAGTGAACAACACCGCACCTGAAGAGAAAAAGTTAACGATCGCCGCACCCGCAGTAAACTGGAACATGGTGAACACATCGGTTTCACGCTTAGTCAAATGCCCTTCATCTTTGAGCTGACGTGTCATCGCAGCACCCGCATCGGTACTTTGCAGAGAAGCAATCAGTGCCAAGCCTGAGTTGCCCGGAATACCCATTAAAGGACGAAGTAGTGGAGTTAGTAGTTTACGAGCCGCGTCCAGTGCACCGTAGTGCTCAAGTACGTTAATCATGCCCAATGCAAACATCACGGTCGGAATAAGTGTCAATGCAAAAATGAAACCGTCGCGCGCACCACTACCGCCTTTACCACGCAGTGACGTCGTTGCCGCTTGGATACCATCAGCCGACTCACTCACATCGTAAGCGACCTTACCAAATGAACCGTTGAGCGTCGTAAAATCGAGCACTCCATACCATTCATTGGACTGCATTAAGCCTGAAAAGAACACAATCGCGAACGCGAGTGCGATATAGCCTCCGATCGTGACTTTACGATCGGTTTTGGTTGGATTAGTCATAAGGACCTCTATACATCTCGTTTATGTGGAACAGAGCACGTCTAGATAGTGCAAACTAATGAGCAAAAGGTTAATGACCAAAATCAAATAGTGCATCGGTTTAAATAAAAGAACCAAAGCAACATATAAAACTGTGATTCAAATTTTAAAGTAGAGGTATACGCTAAAAAAATTAGAATATTTCTCATACAAAACTAAACAAACCTAGCTTCAACACCGCAACCAAAAACGCACATAATCGCCACAACAATCAGGCTTCGAATAGAAAGCTCAAAGAAATCTTTCATCGTGATCTCACGTTTTCACCCAATCTACTGTTTTCTATATAATCTATTGAATTATTAAGATATCTATCACACTGCACATGGTTATTTAGGTCTACGCTTTTACCCGTGTTAATAACTGATTAACTTCGGAGCGTAATCCATGTTAGGTATCCAGCTTTCTGCTGTTCTCTCTTTATTATTTTTTTCTACGGTAGCAGGCGCTGCCACTTCTCAGTTGGGAGAGCCGCTCAAACTAACCAGTTCATTTGCTGGCTACCTATCGCTGACCATTTTCGTTGTCGCCTACATCGTGGTGATGATGGAAGAATACCTAAAACTCCGAAAATCCAAGCCAGTTCTACTTGCAGCGGGCCTGATCTGGATAATCATTGGTTTTACCTACCAAGAACACAACCTTGTTGAAGTCGCCAAACAAGCGCTCGAACACAACCTGCTGGAATATGCCGAGCTATTACTCTTTCTACTCGTCGCCATGACATACATTAGCGCCATGGAAGAGAGGAGACTGTTTGATGCGCTGCAAGCGTGGATGGTAGGCAAAGGCTTTAACTTTCGCTCTTTGTTCTGGATAACCGGTATTCTGGCCTTCTTTATCTCACCTATCGCCGACAACCTCACGACAGCTCTATTGATGTGCGCTGTGGTTCTTAAAGTGGCAGGTTCTAACCCTAAATTCGTCAACCTAGCCTGCGTGAATATCGTGATAGCCGCCAATGCTGGCGGTGCATTCAGTCCATTCGGAGACATCACAACGCTCATGGTGTGGCAGGCTGGTTATGTGAGTTTTAGTGAGTTCATTCCTTTGTTTATTCCTTCGGTGATGAATTACCTCGTCCCTGCGTTGATCATGTCTTACTTTGTACCCACCACTCAGCCCGACACAGTCCATCAACACGTTGAATTAAAACGTGGTGCGAGACGCATCGTATTCTTGTTTATTATGACAATCGCGACCGCTGTTGCTTTCCATGCCGTACTCCACTTCCCTCCAGTAATGGGCATGATGATGGGGCTCGCCTATCTGCAGTTCTTTGGCTATTACTTACGTAAGACCTTACCCAACTCACTCGCCAAGAAAAAGGCAGTGGCGATCGCCAATAACGATGAAGGCGCCCTGAAGCGACTCGGTTCTGTTGTGCCGTTCGATGTATTTCGAAGAGTTTCTCATGCCGAATGGGACACGCTTTTGTTCTTCTACGGCGTAGTAATGTGTGTAGGTGGCTTGAGTCTACTTGGTTACTTGGAATTAGCTTCGGGCGTGATGTATAGCCAGTGGGATCCAATTTGGGCCAACGTCATGGTGGGGATCTTATCGGCTATTGTCGATAACATTCCGGTGATGTTTGCCGTGTTGTCCATGGAACCCCAAATGTCGATGGGCAACTGGCTACTGATCACTTTAACTGCAGGGGTTGGCGGCAGCTTGTTATCTATAGGTAGTGCAGCAGGTGTGGCATTAATGGGGGCAGCACATGGTAAGTACACCTTCTTTGGCCACTTAAAATGGATGCCAGTAATCATGATTGGTTATGGGGTCAGTATCGCCGCTCACCTATGGCTGAACGGTGATATGTTCTAGCCTAAGGCATATCAACTAAAGGCTTATCAACACGTGTCCAGACGTTGCTTAACTGCACTGCTGGACACTGGTTGCAGGTTAACACCGCTCCTTCTTGTTGAATGCGCATCATCAACCCAGAATCCACTCGGCTATTTCCTGAATTCAACTCGATGTTAATCAAATCATTTTCAATACGATAAGTTCTAGTGACCGTGTTACCGATTGTTTGATAGGTCATTTGTCCTGACTCAAAAAGTAGATAGCTGTTATCGTCCGCGTTCTCATACATCCCTTTGAACAAAACAAGCTGCGGTACTTCAAAGGGGCGACTAGTATCAGTTAAACAACCGGTCAGCAATAACACACTAGTGAAAGCTATTATCAGAAAATGATGGTTATTCATTTGGGCATCCTTGCCTAAAAAACATGGCTAAATAATATGCAACCAAATCATTATTTTCCAGAAAGTAGCGAATTTATTGCAAAGTCACGTTTTTATTGCAGAATCACGCTGGGATCTCTTAATGTTCCTCCTGAGTCGTACAAACCTTCAACCTTAACCGATAGAACAGCGTTTCAAGTTGCTAGCTCAGTAGCTTTCTAAGCTTACTTACTTTCTTCCCTCAATCACTAACAAACGCTGTTTACGCTCTACCCCCCCCGCATAACCCGTCAGCTTTCCATTTTTACCTATCACACGATGACACGGCACAATCACAGACACCGGATTTTTGCCATTCGCCAAACCCACTGCACGCACCGCTTTTGGGTTACCAATCGCATCGGCCAATTGTGCATAGCTCCATGTTTCTCCATAAGGAATGGTCATCAGCGCTTGCCAAACCGACTGCTGAAACGGAGTGCCCTTGGCTGCGATAGGCACAGAAAACTGGATAGCTTCACCAGCAAAATAACGATCGAGCTGTTTGATAGCCAACGCAAAGATCGGAAAGCTATCATCTTGAACACCTAACTGTTCAGGCTTGGTAGTGTGAGTTTCAAACCAAAGGCCGAGCAGCCCTTCATCGTTCGCCTGTAACGTCACGGTTCCTAGTGGACTTTGATAATAAGTAAAACGGTTAGTCATAATCTCTCCTAGCTTGGTAATTCCGATGTTTATTCATTGCTTCTATATCAGAGAGGTATCTCTATTCCACTTGAAACATCGTTTAAGACTGATTCCAACAATGGAACGTGGCGTAACTTCCCCAAGGCGAAACACTCTCTGTATTAATGGTAGGGCGATGCTCGATGAATTTCTTCACCACCAAATCGCCTACTAGCAAGTGGTTAGGTTCACTGAGCCCGCGCAGCAGCGCATATTGAATCGTCCAAGGACCAATACCTTTGAGATCAATCCACTTAGAAGGATGCTCAGCTTCGTTATCGACCATGTATTGGGCAAAACGCTTTAAGGTTTCCTTACGACTTCCCGGCATCCTTAGAAAGCTCACATCAGCATCAGCTATTTGTTTAGGTGTAGGGAAATACGCTTTCTCTGATGAATCAGCAATTTGTTGTAAGTCAGAGCACTCTTGTGAATTAGCTTGCTCTTGTGAATCAAACACCTGATATGAACCTGAGAGCTTTCGCACCAACAAGTTGAGCTGACCAATGGCCGCTGTTACCGAGACTTGCTGCCCGAGAATCGCTCTTACTCCGGCTTCCCAAGCACTCCACACACCAGGGATACGAATACCACTCTTAGCCACCAAGTTGGGATCAATGGTGCTAAAGAAATCTTCAACTTTGCTGATATCAACATCAAGGTCGAACATACGTCGAATACTGGCGATCAAACTTCTTAATTGGCTCATATCATCCAACTCAAACTCAATATCCAAACTGCGCTCTTTGGCTAAAGTGGCCTTGAACCAGCCCTTCGAGCCGTTCACGTTCACTGTGCGTTGGTAATAACCGTCGCCCACCTCTTCTAAGCCTTCGATCATTCGTCGTCGATAAAAGCCCAGCAAATGATCCCAGTCCAACGGGCCATGGAAACTGAGTTGGATATGATTACTTAGATTGTTACTTGGCTTAGCTCTTCGGATTTGACTTGGCGAGAGCTGCAGCTCTTTTTGAAAGGCATCATTGAAGCGACGCGTGCTATTAAAGCCACTCGCAAAGCCGACATCGGTAATGCTCATGCTACTGGTGTGAAGTAACTGCTTGGCAAACATCAATTGGCTATAAAGGCTATATTGCTTTGGTGATACGCCGATGTAATTATCGAATAAAGTTCGTAAATAGCGGTCTGAAATACCTAATCGAGTGGCAAGGTCGACGATTGACCCTGAGTTCAGCGCACCATGATCAATCAACTGTAAAGCACGCAAGAAAGTCGTTTCAACACCTTTCCACGCAGGAGAAAAAGGCGCGCTGTCTGGCCGGCAACGTAAGCATGGGCGATACCCAGCCTTCAAGGCTTGAGCTTGATGAGAAAAATACTCGACATTTTCTTCTTTGGGCGGGCTTGCTGGGCAAATCGGACGACAAAAAATTCCGGTTGTTTTTACCGCCGTAAAAAACATCCCATCAAAGCGAGCATCTCGCGCGTATCGAGCTAAATGACACTGCTCACTCGTTAACGTACTGTTGTGATGAATATTTCTCGACATGCTGTGCTCTTCCCATTTGCCATAATTTTTACTCCGATACCTAAAAGTTTACCGTGAACTGTCATTGTCGCTAGCCACTTTCGGAACTGAAGGTTAGATAAATCACAAAAAAGGGTTTTCTTTTTACGCAATTCGACTAAATTTAACCTTGAGAAGAAACTCTTCTCACAACGTCAACGATAGGTACTTAGCACACTAAGATGCAGAGACCTGTCGAATATAAAAAGGAAAAGGCTATGGTTCTTCACACGTGTCGTATTGTTTTATCAAACCAACAGGTTCTCACCAGTCAATCAGTCGAGCAGTCTCTCAGCTTTCTTGAAGACGAAGCGGATAAGGGGATTTCTAAGATTGAGATTGACGCAACGGATGGCAATCAAATCCATTCTTACATGTCACACTCTCTTGAAGAGTCTATCGAGAATCTAATGAATCTCTAGAATTTTCGAAGAATAGTGCTTTGAAGTGATAGGGCTTTTAAAAAAGGTTACGCATACCAGGCTTAAACGGTTTTATCCGAGTTAGGGTTATCTCTGATTTGGAAAAGAAAATCATCTCTGGTTTAAAAACAAAAATGGCTCCCAACTATACAACTAGTTAGGAGCCATTTTTATTTAATCAACAAAGCATACTGGTTACAGAAACAGCTGTTACTCTGGTGTTTGTTCAGCGGCTTGTTGCAACGTGTAGGCAGTCGATGGGTCAATTTCATTAACCAACTTCTCAACCTGAATGATCGCATCAACCGAAGTACTGCTTTTACGGTAGCTCAGGTAAATTGGGCGATACCAGTCTTCAACCCCTTTGACCTTGTGCAATTGACCCGACTCGATAAAAGGTTCAACCATAGAAACAGGTAAATACGCACTGCCACCTTTCTCTAAGATAAAATCTAAAGCGATACGAGCCGTAGAGGTACGTAAATACGGCGCGGGCACTTTTGGGTGACGCTCGGCATGTTCAGAACCGAAGCGCGTTCCCCAATCGACATAAACGTATTTATGTTGGAATACAGATTCCAGATCATCTTGTTGTGTTGATACCAACACCAAAACCAAATCAGCGACTTTTTTACAGTTCAGCTCTTCCGCTTTGATCTGATCAAAAGCGAAAGCCATATCTAAGGTTCGTTCTAACAAATTACGGTTCAGTTGCTCGCGCCCCATCACCTCGGCCATAAAGCCGTAGCCACCGAAAGAGTCGGTCACCACACTTAAGCAGTTTTGTAGATACGCATCCCAGATATTCGGTGTGCCACCCAGTGTTAACTGCAACGCTTTTCCACTTTCTAACGACAGCTCAAATTTGGCTTGTTGTAAGGTGGATACCATCACTTCAGCATAACCAATCAAACGCTCACCGGAAGAGGTAAGCTTGATGTTATTGCGGTCACGAATGAAGAGCTGAGTATCAAAATAGCCTTCAAGCTGTTTGATCCGCGCACTCACCGCTGCTTGTGTTAAATACAAGTTTTCAGCTGCACGCCCAAAGTGGCGCACCCTTGCAACCTCAAGAAAGGTTCTAAATACTTTCACATCCATCAAAAATACATCTCTGTAATAAATCTGCTAACTAGCCGATCTAGGATTGTTTATCGTAAAGGCAAAAACGTTTTGTTTCCTATTTTAGCCTTTTAACAATATTTTCGCGTGAGCAATAAACACTAATTTCTATCTAACCACATTACTGAGGCTGATATGTCTGAGACCGAATTCCGACACGGAAAAAAACGTTTTTATGACACCATTAAATTCCCACGAGGGTTTGCTAAGTCGGGTGATTTTACTCTTTCAGAAGAGGAAATCCTAACCTTGTTTGGTGACACCATGTTTGCACTTGAGACTGGCGAACTTTCGCCAAGCAACTCAGAAGAAAAACACTTCATCAAAGTGTTGTCTCACCCTCATAAGGCGAAGTCCAAGTTAGAGCGTGTTTGGTTGAAGTACATTCAACTGGCTCGTGGACGCCGTCGCTTTCATACCCTAAACGGCTGCAAACGCAGCGAAGTTTCTCGGGAAGAATACGAAAGAGAGTTAGTGTTAGAAGATTAGTAAAACTGCTCAAAGTGATACCTCATCACTTTGAGCTTTTTTTTGTTCACCTCGGATTAGCGGGAACTTAAAACAAACATGCTCCTTCTTCGTCATAATCAAGTGTAGCCAACCTACACAAAAACACCAATATTTATATAAAATTCATATCGATAGCGTGATAGCCACACAATTTCAATCCGTTCTATGGATCTTAATCCCAATTGAATTCATCACTCTTCAGCCTACCTTTTTCTTTTGACACTTGGCTCTGCATAAAATCAATATCTCGGTATGTGACAAACGTATTAATCTTGTTTAACTTCACCAAATATCCATACAATAATTGTGCAATTTTGAGTGTTATAATCACAGATATGACGAAAAAGCAAAAACTTGACCTAAAACAATAGCGCAAGTTGATAACTTATTTTATAATGCGAATTAATGTTTAAGAACACTATAAATTCTAATATCTAGGGGCAAATTAATGAGACTTATCCCGTTAAATCAAGCAGCACAAGTAGGTAAATGGGCAGCAGCACACATCGTTAAACGCATTAACGATTTTAAACCAACTGCAGAGCGTCCTTTTGTACTTGGTCTACCAACTGGTGGTACGCCACTAGCTACTTACAAAGCACTTATCGAGCTACATAAAGCTGGTGAAGTTAGCTTCAAAAACGTAGTTACATTTAACATGGATGAGTACATTGGCATCCCTGCTGATCACCCAGAATCATACCGTACATTCATGTACACTAACTTCTTCAACCACATCGACATTCAAGAAGAGAACATTAACCTTCTAGATGGCAACGCGGAAAACAACGAAGTTGAGTGCAAACGTTACGAAGACAAAATCAAGTCTTACGGCAAAATCAACCTATTCATGGGTGGCGTAGGCAACGACGGTCACATCGCTTTCAACGAGCCAGCTTCTTCTCTATCTTCACGAACTCGTATCAAAACGTTGACTGAAGACACTCGTATCGCGAACTCTCGTTTCTTCGATGGCGACATCAACCAAGTTCCTAAGTACGCACTAACAATCGGTGTTGGTACTCTACTTGATTCTGAAGAAATCATGGTCCTAGTAACAGGCCACAACAAAGCGCTTGCTCTAGAAGCAGCGGTTGAAGGTTCTGTTAACCACCTATGGACGGTATCAGCTCTGCAACTTCACCCTAAATCAGTGATTGTTTGTGACGAGCCGGCAACTCAAGAACTTAAAGTGAAAACAGTTAAGTACTTCTCTGAGTTAGAAGCTGAGAACATTAAAGACCTATAATTCTTAGTTCTTGAATGAGAAAGGCGTCTTGTAATAGAAAGCTGCCTTAAGTAGAAAAGCCACTTAAATGTTAACACTGATCATTTAAGCATTTTCCTGATCAGTTGAACGATCCTACAGATGG
>NZ_JBGONH010000010.1:0-95748 GCF_041439075.1 Vibrio sp. FF145 | reverse complement strand
TTTCCTACAGAGGACTCTCACCTCATTAGTTCATACCCATGCTGGGCGTACACAAGCAATTAAAGCAGACTGTCAACGCTTGGGATTTTCAACTCAGTTCAGTTTAAGTGATTTTGGTGGTAATTTTGAACGTATTAGTAGCGTTGTCAGCTACTTAATTGGGTGTTATGCGTCACTCCAACTAGAGAAGGTAACACAAGTGGAAAGTGGAGTTAAAAAATCAGTTCGGTATCTTGCCTTGGGTATTCTTATATATCCGTTTCTTTACATGCTACTCAACTTTATTATCTCTATTCTAATGGCAACTTTGGGCGAAGGTAGTAGCTCGTTGATTGAAATTTTTGAGTATCTCATCTGGTTTATAATGCCTTTTTTTTCGGTGTTTTATCTGTTAGCTTTCCATCACTTTTCGCGAGTGTTAGGTAAATGGCATCAACGAGTTGGGTATACTTTGGTTTTAGCCGCTGTGCTAATTGAAATAGCGATGCCTTGGATGGATTCAGGTCTGGTGTTTAAGACAGCATCTTTTCTATGTCAGCTTTTCGAGATAGGTATTTTAGTTAGTTGTCTGTTCGTTTTTAGCAGTAAGTTGGGGCCAAACTCTGAGCCTGGCACAACCGTATATCGAACTGTTTAGGATTAATTCGTAACACGTGACATTTTTACTATACGTTGCGTTCTGTGTTTAAGGTGGTTTGCAGAAACATCGGTCTTACGCTACTCACCACTTAAGCGGGCGTTAGCTTTCTGAAGGTGTAAGCCTAAAACTATGCTGTTATAATCGAAACGTATTTGTATTTTGAGAAATGAGATGATGAAGTTTACGTTAGAAGGTAATGACTGTATGCCACCCATTTCCGGTGGCTATCTACTTATTTATCGCGGTACTGAAGAGGTTACGGTTGTTAGCGTACCGTCTCCTAACTTTGTGGCAGAGCGTTATAGGGATAGTGTTAGCGAAAACAATGATTCGTTTGAAGACGAGGAAGGTAATGAGTTTAACATTAATGTTTGGTCTTCCAATGTTGGTGTTGATTGGACGCTAGACGTTGAGACAAAGGATGGAGCGTTAAAAGAGCAAATTAGAGTGGAGTACCATGCTAATGAGTTCTGATACGGAATTTGATGTATATCTCAATACTTTCACTGAAGGACTTACGCAAATAAGAGCCCAAAGTAGAGATAGTTTTCACAACCAATTGTATTTTTCGAACGTGATAAGCTTAATGGAACAGTATCTTTCAAACTTGTTCATTTTTGAACTTACTAATTCTCCAGAATCACTCCGAAAACTAGCAAGCCATGACAAGTTTCGTTCTGCTACCGTGACGGTTCCTTTTGCTTTAAACAACCCTATTGATGAGTATTTGATACATTCAATGAAAGCATTGGTATGGCATCGGCTTAATGATGTTGAAATGTATTATAAAAAAGTTCTTGGCATTCGTTTTAATATCAGCAGAGAGCTATTAAAACAACTTGAGTTACGCCATGACCTTGTGCATCGAAATGGTCATACCTTAGATGGTGAGAAAGTAGATATAACGGATGACGATCTAGACCGATGTATAGCTTTAGTGGAGCCATTTGTTCTCGATATTCACGCAAAGTATGTAACCCAAAAAAGCTAATAAAGCATTTAAGAGTGTTGATAAAAATGGAGGCAATAATGTACAAGGAAACAGATTTTCAACTGAGCCAAGAAGAGTTTAGCTTTAAAAAAGATTCGTATCCTTTATCAAAAATTAATAATGTGAGAGTTAAGAAACTTGGCTTACTCGACAATCTAGGTCAAATAATATTTTGGTTATTTGTTTTCTCCGGAGCAGTTTGGTTAGCAATCCCAACTCTTGAGAGTACACCTTTTTGGTTGAAAGCTTTAGTTGTTACTTTAACGATTGTAGGTTTTATATTTGGTTTTCTTCGTTGTTCAAAATATGCGTTACAAATTGAATTTCGTCATATTGATGAAACCGGAGTTCAATGGGTAAATATAGCTAAATCTTACTCCAAATTTGATAGTGGGTTGTTTGAGCAACAAGTCGCGTTGCTGAAGGCAACATTCGTCTAACAAATTAATCAACACAATTTATTACATTCGGCATTGTAGGTTTGTCTTTAGTTTCGATGTTTAAGGCGTTATATTTTTCAAGTACGTCACGGGCAATAGGAAGAGTTAGTGTATTTTATAATTAATGATATTGAGTGGTGGAAAATTTCACTTAATAGTTTCATGAATGGATGGCTCCCTGGTATTCTGGCATTCTTTTTAGGTCTTGGGCTCGAGAAAATCACAAGTCGCAGAAAGCTAAAGCAAGAGTTAAAAAACAACCTACTTGAAATTTTCATACCTATATTTAATTCGGGAGAGGTCACAACACTCAGTTCAGCTGAAGATTGCCACCGTAACTTAAAGGCAACGTTCAATGCGTATACGCGGATCTATCCGAAGCTCTTTAATGAAAAGTCTGTTCAAAAATTATCCCAAATATTAGCAGACGGTTTTTTGATTGAAGGTAAAGTTAATAATAGCTACTTAAATCCAGATGAAATTCAAAAAATAATTGGTAATTTATAGTTCGTATCAAAAGAGAATAAATATAACAAACGATTCGACTATGGAAATTTTGGCTCGAATTAGCCTTAATGTTTAAGGCGGGGCTATGTGCATAATGGAACCTTGGATTTGGTGGTGTAAAGGAGAATAAATGAATTTAGATGAAATTGATTGGATGTTTATTGTAGCTGTTATATTCGGTGCCATTGCTTCTGTCTTAAAAGAACTGGAATCGGTCATTGGAGAAGGCGCATTAAATTATGTGGTCATTTTCCTAAAGATTATCGCAGCTGTTTTGAGTATTTCTTTCGCTGTATTAAAGTTTCTAAAACTTAAGCCATATATAATATTACTAGGTTCCGATGATTTTGAAGAAAGAAAACAAGATGGTCATAAATATTATCGTTTTGAGATAAAAAAGAGCGAACATAAAAAAGGTCAATCACCTTCTATTTCCGCTAGCCCTCTCAATAATGATGGAAGTGAATGTAGTATATTGATGACTCCGAGGACTGATTCTGATGGAAACATATCAGTGACTCATGCAGGGGTAACACTAATAGATAAAAAGCTTAAGATAGTTGTCAAAAATTAGGTCACATAACAAGCGCCTGAACATGACCTACGTACTGTTCAGGCGCCTCTGTTTTAGGCACTTTCTTCTTGTTTCTCAGTTTGTTTCTTCTGGTTTTTTCTTATCGCGTCGAGTATTGCTTTCATGCGCTCTGGGGTCGCTTTGGGCGCGTTTGGTGCCGGCGCTGTGCGATTTGTAGAGCGGGGAAGTTGTGCTGCCATGTTGTCGCCCTCCATTAAGGCCCATTCGGCGATGAACTCGTGATATTCTTCAATTTTAGCCCCGATGTATTCTCGGTAACTGGTGTCAGTATAACACAAGTTGTCGTAGCGCTGAGGCCACACCTTCTTGTGGATCCCGTTGCCGGATTGCTCGTCGACGTGGAACGCCATCGTCATCGCTGTATCTATTCTTGTTAACAGGCAAGATAATCTGTCGAGATCTTGATAAAACGTGGCCGCATGGAAGCCCCCAGAGCCAGTAAACACCAGCTCTCCGGTGGTCGCGTTGTTGCCGATGGGCATGTCTATCAGCGCACCGGTGTTTTCCGTTACCGCAATCAAGCCAATCTCATCGCGTTCGTCGAGCGCTTGGGCTAATTGAATGTATTCCTCGTCAGAAATGAGGGCCAGAAGCACGGCTTGCGCGAGGATAATAGGGTGCTCATCACCCGAAAAAAAGATCACTTGCTCGAGACACACGATATGTTTGCGCGTCTCACAGTCGACTTCCAAACCGCTGACTTGGCTAGTCCACATGGCGTCACCCGCGATGAAAATGTTCGGGCTGGCTATTATCGTTGTCATGACGTTTTACGTTCCTAGATTAAAGAAGCTTATCTCGAGGGTTGTTGCTCTGAATGGCACCATTATTTGAATTTGGCCGGGATCCAGGGCTTAGGCGGCATGCGACGACCGCCACGAAATGGCAAGGGATGCTCTTTAGCCGGATAGTATTTCGGGGACTCAATTTTGCCGTGGCGCTCAACCAGTTGCCGGTGCTCGTCACGCCAGTACGCAAAACTGAGCAATTCCTTGGGATTGAATTCCCGATCTTCGGGGGTAATGAGGATCGCACGGTCAACGTTGATTCGAAATCCGTTCCAGCGATGATCCAACGGTAAGTAGCCACGGGCGTGAATGTTCATCAATTTTTCGGCCAGTGGATTGACCGGGACCGCGCCAGACAGCCAACGCTTGATCGTGATCGGTTGAACGTAAAAATACGCGGCGGCTTCATGAATGTCGTCGAAGTAGCGATTCAATAGATCGGCAAAACGGGGAGTGAGCATGTGATCTCCTTCAAGTTATCAAACATCCGTCGAATTCTTTTTTCGATGACAAAACACGATGTCCATCGGTGAATTCGATGAAACTTGTCGTCAAACCGGAAAAAAGAACAGTGACGAAAACTAGGTATAACGCAAAATTGAAGGACGAAAACTAATTAATGATCGTATTTATGTGGAAACATTTTGAATTTCAAGCGTCTATAGCACGCGTGTACGCAAAATCTGCAATTGCTAAGGTACTGAATACTCTCAGATTTTACGCACAGCCTTAGTGCGTATTATGTACGTTATGTTAAATTGGTTTCGGTGTTTATAAGGCAGGTATCTTTATGCGATGCCCTGCCTTTATGTTGTATCGGTACTCTCTGAATTCTACTGTGTATTTAACCAGAGTGGCTATTTACCATAAAATACCTAATAACCAGTGATAATAATCTTCGATTTTACCCCTGGCATTAGTCAGAGCTTAACCGCCAGCAAATTTAACTTTGTAGCCTTTCTTTTCAAGATGCGCTTTGAGTTTGTCACGAGCGTCGCCTTGAATCTCGATGTTGCCATCTTTTACTGAGCCGCCACAGCCACATACTTTTTTGAGTTCCGCAGCCATGAGTTTTAATGGTGCGTCATCTAGGTCTAAGCCTGTTACGATAGAAACGCCTTTGCCTTTACGGCCTTTGGTTTCTTTTTGGATTCGAACAATACCATCACCTTTAGGGCGCTGGACTTTCTCTTCTTCAGGTTTAATACGACCTGTTTCAGTTGAATATACTAGGCTCATAATTTTACTTCTTTTGCTGTGCTGCTTTTTGTTTTGCGAGTAAGAAAGCCTCTATATGACGCTGGATTGCAATCTTGCCACCTTTAATTAGGCGCCCGTTAAACATGCAATACCAAGCGTTAGGCTCACCGCTATCATTTTTAATTTGGTAACCATGGAAGTTTTCAGCTAAGCCACCACCAGACGCTCTCGACTTGTTTAACGCTGTGAATTCTTTCGGGTCAATAAGGGTCGCAGTATCAATCCACCAATCAATACTCTTTTTCACAGCAGGTAAATTGCCTTGAATAATGTTGTTTTTTAGCTTGGCACGCCAAACGGTGTTGTTTGCATCCGCTGATTGTAGAGGAACGCCTCGGTAAACTGAATTTGCCATATCCATTGATCATCGTTTTGTTTTCATTACGTTAATCATAAGTATACTTCTAATGATATCAAGCATAATATGGCAAAAACACCTGTTGAGGTACGGTAATTTGAGAAAAAAAGTCCCTATTTTATCGGACTCTGTGATAATTAATTCATTTGTTGAAAAATTAAACAGCCACGCGACAATTGAAATTATAGATGAGTTAACAGGATATCAGTACTCTCGAAACTCCTTGTTGGGTATCTACAGTGATTGGAATCGCTACCATGCGTTCTGTACTAAAAATCGTATCAACACACTCCCAGCATCCATCACTGCTGTTCGGCGTTTTCTTGAGACTGAATCCAGTGAAAGAAAATTCTCGTCTTTGAAACGTTACACTGCAACACTCAACTTATTGCATACTGTGTTGAGCTTTGCTAACCCAATCAAGCATAGGCAAGTTCGTTTTACCCTGCTCCACTTGCAATCTCGAATGGCTGGCGACTCTAAACAAACCAATGCCATGACATCCGCACACCTTACTGAGTTAAACACGTTACTTTCCCATGAGAAATCGAGCTTAAAAGAGATCAGAGATATCGCGATTTATAATGTGATGTTCGAGTGTGCTTTAAAGCGATCTGAACTAAGGGCGTTGTCGATGGATAATGTGGAGAGCGTTGAGAATGAGTACCAGATTACAATAAAAAATTCAGTTTATAGGCTATCGCGAGTAGCAAGCGCCGCACTTGAGCGTTGGTTTTCGTTTACTGGAACACAAGACGAGTTGCCTGTATTTCGTGCGATAGACAAACATGAAAATATCAGTCTGCAACCTTTAGATGATTCGTCGATCTACAGAATATTGAGAAGAGCAAGTGACTTACTTCAATTGGCTGACAACCACCATTTCTCCGGGAACTCTATTCGTGTAGGTGCCGCACAAGAACTGTCGAAACAAGGCCTTAAGGTGAGAGAAATCCAAGATTTTGGTCGTTGGCTCAGCCCTGCAATGCCTGCACAATATGTGGGTTATTCGGGTACCTCTGAGAGTGAGAAGATGAAGTTTAAAGCACTAATCCCTTGGCAATGAGCTGATGGCTTTGTTAAGAGGCGGCTTGTTTATCTACGGTTTTTTATAGGCAGATTGTTAATAAACTGCTTAGTCAATCAACTGACTTTGCAAACCAAAAACTTCCGACTTAAAAACAAATAGCGCCTTGGCTGGTAAGCTCAAGGCGCTATTTGTTATCTAATGAGTTATATAAAACGGCTAAGATATTTTGGGTGAACTAAGAAATGCTTGTTCTCACGCAGTTCTCTAAGAACTGGCTGAATTTGTGGCCGTCATGTTCAACCATTTTTGGGAACATGGAAATTGGCGTCATACCTGGGAAGGTATTCACTTCGTTCAGGTAGATCTCATTGTCTTGTGTTAAGAAGAAATCGATACGAGACAAGTGACGAAGCTTCATCTGCGTGAATACCTTGCGGGCGCTATCTGCAATCAATTCACGCTGTTCATCGGTTAAGTTAGTTGCTTCAACTTCAGTAATTGAGTGGCTGTCTGCACTGTACTTCTCTTCGTAAGAGTAAAATGCGCCATTAGGTGCAATCACCTCGCCTGGCTTGCTTATCTGTAGCTCGCCATCGATTTCATAAGCGGCAACTTCTAGTTCTCTTGGCACCACGGATTTCTCAATAAGCACTTGATCAGAGAAGGTAAATGCTTTGTTGATTGCTTCACTTAATTCTTCTACTTGATTGACTTGGTAACAGCCAACGGAAGATCCCTGACGAGCCGCTTTGACGAACACTTCCCCCCAACTTTCAAAGGCTTGTGTCGCCTGTGCATGAGCTTGTTCAGTGTTGTCGGATAAGAACAGATAAGGCGTATTTGGGATACCCAGAGCGTCGTACCAAAGTTTTGATGTGATTTTATTGAAGCTGTTGTTGCTTGCTTCAGAACCACAACCTAGGTACGGAATCTTAGCCATTTCAAACAGTGATTGAATATCACCTGTTTCGCCAGGGAAACCATGAATACATGGAACAATGAAATCGACTTTAGATTCTAAGTTGTCGCCACGTAAGGTTTGATCGTTAATATCAAGATAAACCAACTCACCCGAATCAAGACACCAGCCTTCGTTTTTAATTTCAACTCTCACAACGTTAAAATCTGCAACGCTATTAAGTTGTTCAAAAAGGTAATTGGCTGAAACGATTGACACTTCATGCTCTGAAGATCCACCGCCGCAAAGTAGAAGGATGTTTGTGGTGTTCATGGGTAAATTCGGTCCTTGAAACTAGGAATACTGACTTCAATGATAAACAAAAGTCGAAATAGGTACAGTGTTTTGAATGCTAAAATTGTCATCTAAGGAGTGAGCGATTAACTATTAAACAAAACTAACCGTCATAAAACAAAAGAAGGAGCATTTGCTCCTTCTTTATGATTTAAAACTTAGTTTAACTTGTTAAGCGTTGGGTATTCAGAGTTCTTGATATCATCAATGCTCTTAACGAATGGCTTTAAGTTTTGAAAACTGCTCGGCAAAGATGAAATCGCCTTTTTAGCGTCTAAGCGTGTCGCGTAGTCACCGTAAAGTACAGTGAACCACTTCGTGCCGTTAACCATTTTGTAGTTTTCCCAAATTGGCTGGGAAGTGGTTGGTAGCATTTTTACAAAAGAATCGACTTTGGCTTGGCTGCCGACAGCAACAACTTGAACTGTGTAACCAAAGCGTTGGTTCATGTCTTGTTGCTTCTTGGTTGGAGCTGTAATTGTTGCAACCGGCTTAGCTCTAGTCGTGTGAGTGATTTTTTGTTCTACAGGTGTGGTTCTGACAACGTTGACCACGTTCTCTTCAACAACGGCAGTCTGCTCAGATTGAGATACAACTGGAGCTTCAACTTTAGCCGTTTTGAACTCTTCTTGATAGCTATCTGACGTTACATTGGTAACGTAGTTGTCAGATACACATGCAGCCAAGAGCAGTGGCAAAGTCACAATTGCAAGTTTTTTCATGGAAAGCTCTATATCCTTAATAATAATTACTATAAATCATGCCGATACGTCGGTTTAGAATCAAGTTAACTTTGAGATTATACACCATTAGTGGGTGACCTATTTCACAAACTTTATGCAGTGTCTGCTTATTCATCTTAATTCGGTGAATTTGCCATCAACCCGTGAATGAAAAGTAAGTTACGATGAACTTACGTGCATTGCTAGGATATGTCTATGAATCATCTTGATCCCCTACTTAAACCCCGTTCAATCGCTGTTGTTGGTGCATCTCAACGAGAAACGCGTGCAGGATATATCGTCATGAACAATCTGTTGCACGGGGATTTTAAAGGTGCGGTGATGCCGGTAACACCAAAATACGATTCTGTCGCGGGCGTCCTCTCTTACAAAAACATCTTGTCGCTACCTATCGTTCCTGACCTTGCTATTTTGTGCACTAATGCGATACGCAATGTGGCTATTTTTGAAGAGTTGGCCGAGAAAGGCATCGCTTCCGTTATTGTGCTCTCCTCAGACATGCAACAGCAAAGTGATAACGGTGAAACGTTTGATGAGAGATGTATTGCAATCGCCAAAGCAAACAATATTCGGGTACTTGGTTCCAATAGCTTGGGAGTTATTGTTCCGTGGTTAAATTTGAATGCCTCTTTCTCTCCGGTGACGGCGCTGCCAGGTAAAATAGCCTTTGTTTCTCAATCCGCTGCAGTGTGTACAACGATTCTAGATTGGGCGAACGATAAAGAGATCGGCTTCTCGGCGTTTATCTCGATAGGTAATGGCAGTGACATAGAATTCTCAGAGCTGTTGGATTATCTGAGTACCGACTCTCACACCGAAGCAATATTGCTTTATGTTGATAGTATTAAAGATGCGAGGCGCTTTATCTCTGCTGCGCGTGCTGCGTCACGTAATAGACGAATTCTAGTGTTAAAAGGCGGACGAACAGCTAAAGGCCGGGCGGCGGCAATGCTACATACTGGCGGTGCCGATACGTTAGATATTATCTATGACTCAGCGATCCGACGCAGCGGCATGTTACGAGTTAAGAACTTACATGAACTGTTTGCAGCGGTAGAGACTCTGACTCATTCAGTGCCATTGCGTGGAGAGCGCTTGGCCATTGTGACCAACGGCGGCGGCCCTGCGATCATGGCGGTGGATACCCTTTTTGACCGTGGTGGTAAGCTTGCCGAGTTTTCTGAAGATACGCTAGAGAAACTCAATAAGGTTTTACCATTGAGTTGGTCTCAGAGTAATCCAATCGATATAGTTGGTGACGCCGGTGAGCAACGTTATATCGATACGATAAACATCTTGTTAGATGGTGATGAAGCGGACGCGATTCTTATCATGCACAGCCCTTCTGCGATCGCACATTCAGCTAAAACAGCTGAACGAATTATTGAAGCCATTAAAAAGCATCCTCGCCACAAGCGATTTAACATTCTAACGAATTGGTCTGGCGAGCTAACAGCAAAGCCAGCACGAAAGTTGTTTACCGAAGCGGGTTTTCCAACCTATCGAACACCTGAAAGTTCAGTGGTCGCATTCATGCACTTGGTCGAGTACAGGCGTAACCAGCGTCAGTTAATGGAAACGCCAACCACGGCAGAAAAAGTCCATATTGAAGATCTAGCAGATGCAAAAAATTGGATAGAACGACAACTACTGGATAAAAATACAGTTAGCCTTGATACGCATCAAAATAGCCAATTTTTCAAGCACTTCAACCTAGATGTATTACCAACTTGGATAGCTTCTGACCCAAGTGAAGCGGTACATATTGCGGAAACGATTGGTTACCCAGTCGCAGTTAAACTACGTTCGCCAGACATTGCACACAAGTCGGACGTGCAAGGTGTCATGCTTAATTTAAGAAACAGCAATGAAGTCGCCAATGCGGCTCAGGCGATTCTCGATCGATCTCAACTGTCGTTCCCTACTGCGCATATTCATGGCTTGTTAATTCAAGGAATGGCCAAACTTGCCGGCGGGCAGGAGCTACGTGTAAAAGTGACAACGGACGAAACCTTTGGTCCTATCATTTTACTTGGTCAAGGCGGTTCTGAATGGGATGAATCCATTGACGCCGCTGCAGCCTTTCCACCGCTCAATATGACACTGGCGCGTTACTTGATCATTCGGGCGATAAAAAGTGGCAAGATTCGTCTGCAAAAACTACCTAACCCGATTGATATTGAAGGTCTCTCTGAATTGTTGGTGCGTATATCTCAGATGGTAGTGGATTGCCCTGAAATACATGATTTGGATATCCATCCAGTACTGGCAAATGGTGACAAGTTCACGATATTAGATGCCGATATCATCTTGAAAGCATACCAAGGCGATCCTCAAGAACGTCTTGCGATTCGCCCTTATCCAGTCGAATTGGAAGAGAATATCGTACTTAAGGACGGCACTGAGGTGTTGTTACGCCCGATCCTTCCTGAAGACGAGCCGCTTCATGCTGATTTTATTCATCGTGTATCCAAAGAAGACCTTTACAAGCGTTTCTTTAGTGATGTGGGTGAATTCAATCATGAGGCGTTGGCTAACTTTACTCAGATTGACTTTGATAGAGAAATTGCATTTGTGGTCGTTCGAAAGGAACAAGGCGTACCCGCGATTATTGGCGTATCGAGAGCGTTGATTAACCCAGATAACACCGATGCAGAGTTCGCTATTCTGATACGTTCCGATCTGAAAGGCGTCGGATTAGGCCGTATTTTGATGACTAAGGTTATTGACTACTGTCGTACAAAGCAGACCAAGCAGATGTCGGGCATGACGATGCCGACCAACCGAGGGATGCTGACACTAGCCCAGAAGTTGGGCTTCGAGCTAGATATCAGTTTTGAAGACGGCACTGCAGATATGGTGTTGCCGTTACTTTAACGCCCATGTTTTTTTTAGGTGTTGAATACACCATGACTTGGCGTCGCCCATCTTGTTACGTCGCCAAGCCATTACGATGTCGATAGGCTGTGGTTCGGTACCCGAAATTTGTTGTAGAACGCCAGATTCAATCAAAGGTTTAGCTACACTATTCGGTAAGGTGCCGATCCCTAACCCTGCAGTTAGAGCCTCTACCTTGGCTGGGAAGCTTGTTACGGTTAAACGTGGCTGCTTTTCTAGAATATTGATGCTTAATGCAGGTTGGTCACGCGCTGTATCTGCAATTGCGATAACCCTGTAACTTTCCCTCGCCTTTTGGTCGAAATCACCAGATCGCTTATGAACATAGTGATTCGATGCTGCAACCCATACCATTTCCATCTTACCGATAATGTCACTTTTCATATCGTTTGGTATGGTGTCAACCTTTGGGCACACCAATAAATCAGCTCGGCCGTCTGAAAGAGATTCCCAACATCCAGCTAGAATCTCTTCTTGTAATCGAACCCTAGTTTTACTTATTTTTCCGAGTTCATCGACTAATGGGAAGAAATTAGCAATCGGAATAATGCCATCAAAGGCAATCGTTAAATCCAACTCCCAGCCATTAGCAAGAATACTCGCGTCATTAACGAGCTGTTCAGTGGCACCAAGAATGATCCTTCCTTGCTCTAATATTAACTGCCCCGCTTCCGTGAAATTTGCACGGTGGCCTGAGCGATCAAAAATCATAATATCTAAGTCTTGTTCTAGCTTCTGGATTTGATAACTCAATGAAGAAGGTGCTCGGTCCATTTCATTAGCCGCTGCCGCGAAGCTTCCACGACGATCAATGGCATCTAATATGTGTAAGGCTTCAAGTGTTATTGGACTATGCATAACTTTCCTACTTTGTAAGTGAGATCTTAATCACAAAAAGAGAAGCATTCACGGAGTGAATGGAACTGAAAAACTCTTTTTAATACATGTGTTTAATGACGCTAATTATGAATTAGTTGATAATATTGAAAATTATTTAAATGCAAATAATAGTAATTATCATTTAGATCCAATATCATCTTTCGCAAATCAAGATGATATTATGGAACTAAGGTAACTATCAGATGTATAAGCAATCCCTACTCTCTGCTTCAATCGTTTTAGCGCTTTCATCAACATCAGCCTTTGCTGAAGATTATGCCCTATTTGACGAGGTTGTTGTATCAGCAACGCGTACCGAACAAAACAAAGAAGACGTTTCAAGCTCAATTGAGTCTGTCTCTGCAAAAGACATAGATAATCAAATGTCTAGCGACATAAAGCAAGCTTTTCAATACACGCCAGGAGTAGAAGCTCAAGGCGGTGGCCGTTTTGGTATTTCAGGCTTTAACATCCGCGGTGTTGAAGGTGATCGCGTTAAACTTATGGTAGATGGAGTTCAACAACCTACACCATATAACCCTGGCGCTTCTGAGCAACGTAAATATTCGAATGCGATCGAAGTCGATACATTAAGTGTCATAGAGGTGAATAAAGGCCCTGCTTCTACGCTTTACGGTTCAGATGCCATTGGTGGTGCAGTACTGCTAAGAACAAAAAATCCAGAGGATATGCTTAGAACTGACGGGGATGAAAACCGTTTTGGTATTAAATCTACCTATACATCTGCAGATGAACAGTTCAAGAACACAGTTTCTTGGGCGATGCGTAAAGATAAGTTAGAAACGATCGTTATGGCGACATACGCTCAAGGCCACGAGACAGAAACTCATTCATCAGGAAGCGAAGTTCAAGGTCCAGATCGTGGTGCAGAGAACCCAGCAGATACGGAATTAAGTAATATCCTAGCCAAAGCATTCTACAATGTATCAGATTCAAATAAGGTTGGTATTACGGTTGAGCATTACCAACGTCAATATGATGAAGATGAGCTAAACTACAATGGCTATCAGCTTATGCCGGGCTTTGTATATACTGATAATTACAACAAAGACACCAACAAACGTTTTCGTGCAACATTGGAACAACAGCTTAAGCTAAGCTCTTCAATTGCTGACTCTTTAGACTGGTCTCTAAGTTACCAAGACTCAAGTACTCTGAATAAAAACTACGATACAACTCGCTTCAACGGACGTCGACTTCGTGAGCGTGATGCTTCTGATGTAAACATGCAAGTTGATACACAGCTTTCTAAGCTAGTGAATATTGATGGTGCGGATCACGAATTCACATATGGTTTCACATACCTGAAGAATGACTTTGAGCTCGAAAACTACGACCATAAGTTTGACCGAGGCACTGTTACACCGGGTAGCACTGGTATCCCTGATGCAGAAATAACGCAATGGGGTGTGTTTGTTCAAGACCAAGCATTTTTCATGGAAGACAAGTTGATTGTAACTGGCGGTCTTCGTTATGACTCATTTGTTGCTGCCCCATCAACGGATGAAGGCTACAAGACTCAATATGAGAAGAATAAAGATGACGCCGTCACAGCTAAGCTAGGTTCAGTTTACCACATCAATGATAACCTATCGGTATTTGGTCAAGTTGGGCAAGGGTTTAAAGCACCTTCAGTTTACGACCTCTACTACTTCTATACTCGAGGTGCCATCATTGAAGCTAACCCTAACTTGAAAGCCGAAAGAAGTATCTCTTACGAGCTTGGTCTTCGTGGCAATAATGAACATGCTCGCTTTGAACTAAGCACTTTCTACACTGATTACTCTGATTTCATTAACCAGACGAAAACGGGCAAACAAGGCGGTAAAGACGTATACACCAAAGAGAACTTAGATAAAGTAACTATCTATGGTGCAGAGCTTTCTTCAACGATTAATCTAGACACTTTGTTAGACGCACCATTTGGTACCTACACTCGTTTAGCGGTCGCTTATGCTGATGGTGAAGATAAATCTACAGGTAAATCCATTGATTCAGTAGCACCACTAACGGGTACGCTAGGTCTTGGTATCGAACGCGAGACTTTCGGTTCAGCTTTAAATATTAAAATGGTTGCTGCGAAAGATGAGTGGAACTCTGATGACAACGTAAACGTGGCTGGATACACAGTTGTTGATTTGACTGCTTATTACCGCCCTGTCACGGATTTAACCTTGCGAGCGGGTCTATTCAACGCATTAGACAAAAAATATTGGCTGTACAATGACATGTCAGGCCGTGGGCACGATTCTAAGTTCAACACCGATATTAAGTCTCAGCCGGGTCGTAACTGGGGTATATCTGCAAACTACGAGTTCTAACTGGTTAGAAATCTAGTTCGTTGTAGAGCTAAGTTTATTGAGGACCTAGGTGATTAAAGATCTAGGTCGTTCCAAAATAAAGCCATACAAAAAAGACTGTAGAAATTAAAAAGCCAGCTTACGATAAGCTGGCTTTTGTTATTTCACTAAAAGTTGTATCAAAAAGGGGTAAAGTGAAATTATTTCTCTGCCATTTCTTTCTTAACCATTACTGCAGCAGCAATGATGAAAGTGATGATTAGGCCTAGTTCCATGATTAACTCCAAAGAAAATTAACATTAAACATATAATTCGCGAGCATGATAACAACAACCGATACAGAATGATACTTTTTAACCACCAAATCACTTTTTATTCGATTTAGATCAAAAAAGATGCCCTAGAGCATCTTTTTGTACGTTAACTATTCATGAAATCACTTAATTAACCAGGGAAACCATCAGGATTTGTTGATTGCCAGCGCCATGTATCTTCACTCATTTCAGCCAGTGTGCGTGTCGCATTCCACCCCAGTTCTTTCTGAGCTTTCGCTGGGTCGGCCCAACACTCTGCGATATCACCAGGACGACGCTCAACGAGTTTATAAGGTATCGCTTGGCCGCTCGCTTTCTCGAAGGCTTTAACCATATCTAATACACTTGAACCGTTGCCAGTACCTAGGTTATAGATGTGAAGACCGTTTTTACGCCCTACTTTCTCAAGTGCTGCAATGTGTCCATCAGACAGATCCATAACGTGGATGTAATCACGAACACCAGTGCCATCCTTTGTTGGGTAATCACTACCAAATACAGATAGGAATTCACGTCGGCCAACTGCAACTTGAGATACAAATGGCATTAGGTTGTTTGGAATACCACTTGGGTCTTCACCGAGTTCACCACTTGGGTGTGAACCTACGGGGTTAAAGTAACGTAATAACGTAATGCTCCAATCGGGGTTAGCCTTTTGGAAGTCAGTTAAGCACTCTTCAACCATGAGCTTGCTACGACCGTAAGGATTGGTTGCGCTTGTGGGAAAATCTTCTGTGATAGGAACACTAGCAGGATCGCCATAAACTGTTGCTGAAGAGCTGAATACTAATGTCTTTACGTCAGCGTCACGCATTGCATCGACAAGGACTAACGTGCCATTTACATTGTTGTCGTAGTATTCGAGAGGTTTGGCAACAGACTCGCCAACCGCTTTCAGGCCCGCAAAATGAATAACAGCTTCAATATTGTGTTTCTTCATAGTTTCAGTTAAAAGCGCTTTATCACGAATGTCACCTTCAATGAAATCAGGACGAACGCCAGATACTTTTTCGATACGTTCTAAAACGCTTGGTTTACTGTTGTATAAGTTATCGAAAAGCACAGGTGTCATACCTGCGTTAATCATCTGGATACTTGTGTGGCTACCAATGTAGCCCATGCCACCTGTAACTAAAACATTCATGTTTAGCGGACCTTTTAATTAAAAACACTCAACCTACCTCTTATGATACAACAGCTTAGGGTTGAGTCACAAACGCCTATGGCAGATACACCGCACGAGAGAACGAAAACTGACCTTTACCTTGAATTTCACTTAGACGTACACCTCAGCGCCAACCTTCAGAATTACATCAATGTCGCCATATGATTCATCACCTTACGTTTGCTCCCTAAACCGGAAACAAAATAGATGAAGCGCTGTTTGTCGAACACTTGTTTTTCAATTATCTTTAACCATAGTTTCTATACGTCATTGATGAAAGGAAGCATTTTTCACAATCCATTCTTTAGCGGGTTTGATACATGCCGTGACCTCATAGTAAATGCAGTTCTTGGTGTCGAAAATTTGAGTTAGGTCACTGTTTATTTATGGTATTTATAAGACCGTCATTACTCACCTCAACGTAAAGGGTTAGCACCACGTGACAACGAAGATTTTGCTTAATTGCGACATGGGAGAAAGTTTCGGCAATTGGAAGATGGGCGATGACGAGTCGGTCATGGAATGGGTCGATATGGCAAACATCGCTTGTGGCTTTCACGCGTCTGATCCGCACGTTATGTCTAAGACCATAAAACTGGCGCAGTACTATCACACCCAAATTGGTGCCCACCCTGGTTATCAAGATTTAGTTGGGTTTGGTCGCCGTTCTATTCCTCATACCATGGACGAGATCAGTGAGCTAGTTTGTTATCAAGTCGGTGCACTACAAGCGCTGTGCCGCTATCACCACACCTCTGTTGGCTATGTGAAACCTCATGGCGCCCTTTACAACGATATGATGGCTAACATTGATGTGTTTAATGCCGTTGCCCAAGCCGTCGCTGAATTTAACATCCCCTTGATGATTCTCTCTTCATCAGACAATCAACAGTATCTAGATATTGCTGACGATCATGACTTACCCCTCTTGTTTGAAGCGTTTGCCGACCGTGCATACTTGAATAATGGGCAGTTATCGCCGCGAACTCAAAAAGGCTCGGTTTACGTCAACCAAGACGACATCTACAACCAAGTCATGCAAATCATTAACTACGGTTCGGTTACGACCATTGAAGGTGAAAGACTGCCTATTGAAGCCGATACCATCTGTGTTCATGGTGATAACCCCCAATCCATCGCATTAATTAGAAAAATCAGACAAGACCTTAACGCTTTTAACTAGTATGAAGCGTGTGATTGGTATGGCGCATGGCCTTATCACTCGCCTAACCGAGCATCTAACCAATTGCTCGTAAGGTCTAATCGCTTTGTATTGGTTTAGACACGGATCTTAAAAACGCCAAATACGCAAATAAAAGGCAGTAAGTAAGTCAAAGGCAAACAAACGTATGGAAACGAAATGACGACGAATCAAATTGAGTTCAATATAGCGCCAGTCGCAGAATGCAGCGTTTTGGTGACCTTGACGCTATCGCCTTCAAATAATCAATCTAGCGCCGAATATGCGCAGTACATGGCTCACTTTTCTGATGCCATTCGTCAACACTTAGCATCTGTATTGATGAATGTGACACCGGCTTACCACACCAGTCTGGTTGATTACTTACCTTATCGAATTTCCGAAAAGCAGCTCATCGAACAACTCAATACCTTGTTGAGTCATGCTATTTCGTCCTTATCTAGTGTTAGTTACACTCGTGACACTATCGAGCTTCCCGCTTATTACTCACCAGAAACGGCTCTCGACTTAGGCCGATATCAAGACAAAGGCCTGTCGCTCGACGATATTATTCAATATCACACCTCACAGACATACAGCGTCAGTGCGATTGGATTTACGCCTGGCTTTGCGTTTATGTCTGATGTGGTCAACGAGCTTGCTTTGCCTCGTCATTCAACCCCACGTTTAAGTGTACCGAAAGGCAGTATCGCCATCGCAGATACGAAAACGGCGGTGTACCCTTCGGACTCACCGGGTGGCTGGAATATTATTGGCAATTGCCCGCTTCCGTTGTTCGATCACAGCCAATTGCAGAACGCTGATACCACGCAAACGCCGCTGTCTCTACTTAATGTCGGTGACACAGTCCGTTTCATCGCGATTTCAAAACAAGAATTTGTTGAACTTAGGTTTATGGAGATTAGTGGAGATGTCGCTAATGGTTAAGACAAAAGCCAAACCAACGGTGACAGTGATTAAACCCGGCCCGTTGAGTTTGATTCAAGACTTCGGACGATTTGGTGTCGCTCATCTTGGGTTGACACAAGGTGGCCCTGTTGATGATTACTCGTATAGCTGGGCCAATCACCTGCTCGGAAACCCAGTAAACCAAGCTGCGTTGGAAATCACGCTTGGGCAATGTGCGTTACGAATCGATTTTGATTGTGAGATGGCATTATGTGGTGGCGATTTACAAGCGAAGCTCGATGGCAAACCACAGTCGAACTGGCGTACTTTTCAAGCTTTCGCAGGGCAAGTTCTCTCATTTGGTTTACCTAAAAATGGACTAAGGGCGTATTTAGCCGTTAAGGGTGGCTTCGATGTTCCATCAACTCTTCATAGCTGTTCTACGGTGACTCGTGAAAAGATTGGTGGATTAACGCAAGATGGACAGCCATGCCAGCAAGGGCAACAAATTACTTTTACCCAACACCAACTCTCTCGCCCGTTTAAAGCGTTGAGTGTCACCTTCCGATACACGCCTAATTACAACCTACCAGTGAACCTGCGAGTGATTGAAGGCTATCAAAGCGAGCTGTTCTCAGAGTCAGCAAAAGCGACTTTGTATAACGCACAGTATCATGTTGACCAAAATTCTAATCGCATGGGTTATCGACTCAGTGGCGACCCCGTGGACTCGCCTGACATTTCGCTATTGTCAGAAGGCATTGCCTTAGGTGCGATTCAAATCCCCCAAGATGGGCAACCTATTGTGTTGCTTAATGACAGACAGACTATTGGTGGCTATCCGAAGATTGGATGTGTCGCCAGAGTCGATTTACCGCGCTTAGCACAAGCCAAACCTGGACATGAAGTCTCGTTTAGTAAAGGGGATCGCTTAGGATTACAAGATGTGTGGTGCCAGTGGGCTCAATTTTTCGGCTACTAGTTTTTGCGATGTGTTATGTGCTAATTGCTATGTAGCTAAGAATCATTAGCTAGAGAGATGTCATTCGGATAAGTTTCGGTATCTAAGCAGGCATTTGAATGAAGATTCGGCTTACCTATCGCGCAAGCCGAATTGAAGATGTTTAGCGTAGTAGATTATGACTGAGTATTAAGCGTGATCTTGGCCTGATACCTTTGCAAGGGCTTCTGGGTATCCGCGTTCTTGTGTCAAATCTATCGCTTTATTCTCAATATTCTTTAGATTAAGTGACATTGTCACTGAGTGTGTATTTTCAATCGATACTGACTCTGCGACATCAAACCAATGCTCAGCGACCTTTTGCGCTGCCTCTAAGGTTGAAGATGCTTTGACTACTTCAAGTCGAGCATAGCGATCACCACAGAATGACACGTCTGAAGCTCTTAAGCTCGGATCGGTTCCCGGAATCTGCTGTGCACCGAACAAAGGCTTACCACCTACCAGTGCAGAGCTAAAACTTGGGATGAACTGAGACATATGCGTTATCGCAGCGCGAGTTCTTAATTCGAGCTGCTCTTCACTCCAACCTGATACGATTTTCTTAAGAAGCTTAGAAGGCAACTGAGGCTGTGATGAATCTGTTGATGATGAAACAAGCCCACCCTCAAACAGAGTAATCCCTTCTGTCATACCGTGAAGTTGGAATACACCATCAGCGTACGGTGTTAACTGAGCCATGCCTTGCGGTGTGCCTCTCGGACCATGGAAGATAACCTCTGGCCACTCTTCCTTACATTCTTGCGAGTACGGCCACTGCGTAACGTATGCGGCTTTGAACTCAACAAGCCTTTGTTGCTTAGAACCGACAAAGTCATCCACGATGCCCGTTTCAAAGCCACTTGCATTAATCAAGTAGTCGGTCGTTAGGTGACAGCTTTGGTTCTCAGCGTCTGTATAAGTCAAAGACCAACCTTGCTCTAACGATTCAACAGATTGTAATCGGCTGTTGGTTAACACGGTACAATTAGATTGTTGCCCCAAAGAGAGTTGAGCGGTTGCAGATAAGCGAAATACGCTCCAGCCATACTCTTGAACCATAGCAACAGGATACTTAAGGGTTTCTAGATCCGTATGTTTAGCGAAAGGAATACACCAATCATCAAGCGATGTTGGTTTCAGAGGCTGTGTTTGAGCAGCAAGTGCTAGTAACTCTTCTTTACTATACAGCTTGTAATACTCTTCCGGTTTACCAAGCACTTGGTTGCTTTTATCTTGATTAACAAGCTCAGCATAAGCGTTCTTGATTATCTTTAGGCGCGGAAGAAGATCCAACGGCTCTCCACCATCACTGTGTGGAACAGCGATAATTGTCGGACGAATATTGATCGTATGGGGAAACAAGCGGACGGTATCAATTGACTGAGTGAGCAACTGAAGACACTGCTCTACAGAAATATCTCGATACAAATTGCCACCAGCATGCAGATGGCAAATTGGTGGACCATTAACCAAACTCGGTCCTTTTTCCAAAATAGTGACCTTATAACCCAACTCACTAAAATGAATTGCGCTCGTCGTTCCGGCAATACCACCACCAACAATGGCAATAGAAGGCTGATTTGTATCCGTTTTGTTGTGGTTCATCGTGTTCTGTAGAATATGATTAACTACCGCTATTCTACTTTTGTTCTGCTACGAATTAAAACACATTTTTATCAAGGTCTTAGATAGGCAGTATTTAATATCTATGTAAAAAACCTAAATAATCTCTTGACTCAATAACTCCAGATTGAGTTTTAAAGGTTATTATAACCGTCACATTTGTCCTAAGTGACGCCACATAAAGGCTGTCTCAGTACTCTTAAAACATAGATGTTAACTTATCCCTAAAGTTATCCACCGTTTTTGTGGATAACTGTTGATAACGTTCTTGCTAAGTTGCGCAAACCCTTTGTTTACAGGGACTAACCGCTGTTCATTAAATCGGCATTATTGCGCAATTAGTTCTAAAAAATACTAAAAAAACGGGAAATTAAGGTGTGATGTTCGTAACTTGTGCTACGCATTGGTCAAATAAAAAGCGGTCTAAAGAGACGTCTTATAAATAGTGAACGACTAAGTATAAGTAATGTCACTTTTAGACCGTTTTAAGCATTTGTGAGATCTCGCTAGCGACTAGCCAAAATCCTTGTTTACTGGTGCCAACAAACGTTTGATTAAGCTATTCACTACCGCGGCCAATGTGATAAACGTCAGCACGGGTAGCGCTATCCACAGTATTGGGTGGAGTGAAGGTTCTAACTCAAAGCCAAAGTTCATTACCCCGGCAACACTGAGTTCAGAACCCAGCGCTGCAATTGAGCCAGCTACTAACGCCATCACCCCGTATTCACACCAAATAGTGTTGAGAATACGCTTCTTACTCGCGCCTAAGGTTCGGTACAAGCGTATCTCTTGTTGTCTTTGAGATAAGCTCAGTCGCAACAGAGTGAAGATAAGCAATAGCCCCGCCACCACACCTAACGCGGCAAGTACGGTTATCGACCAAACAATCTGTTTGAGCAACTCTTGGATCTTGCTGCCCATTTTACGAATGTCCATCAAACTCACGGTCGGGTGATTTCGAGATAATTCGTTGAGCATTTGGTTGTGTTGCTCTTCTAATCTGAAGCTCACCAACCAAGTAGAAGGAATAGCGCTCAAAACATCGGGAGTAAAAATGAAATAGAAGTTTGGCTTCATTTCACGCCATTCTACTTTTCGGATGCTGTTCACCTTGGCAGAGACGTTCTGGCTGTTGATTGTGAATGAAAGATCATCGCCAATTTTCAAACCAAGTTGCTCTGCGACATCGGATTCCACAGATACGCCCTGCTCTTGTGTCCAGCTGCCTTCTAATACTTCATTGTACTCTGGCAGGCTATCTCCCCAAGTGAAGTTGATCTCGCGACTTAGTGCATCTGTTTCTTCTGAGGTCTCGCTGTATTTCGCCGCCTCAACGCCGTTAATGGTTGTGAGCCTTCCTCGTATAATTGGAAACGCTTGAGTACGCTCTACTTCGTTTGCATCAATCGTCTCGAGATAACTGTCTTTCTCATAGCTCGTAATATTCAGCGCAAACGCATTAGGTGCGTTCTCGGGCAAAGTTTGCTGCCAATCTGACAACAAGTCACTTCTCACTAGCCATATGATCGATAACAGCATCAAAGACAGCGCTAAAGAACCAAATTGAATCCCTGTTGCTAATGGTGTGCGATTAATTCGGCTCAATGCCAAACGCATAGATGTCGACGTCGGCAGTTGACCCACCAAACGCAGAACAAACGTACTGACAATCGCGAGTACTAAGAACAGGCAAGCGATACCCGCTAGAACTATCCATACCAACAGATTGTCACCGTACATCAGCATCATTGGAATAATAGGTACTAGCAACAACAGGTATTTCTTGTAGCTTTCATTAGACTGGTGACTTGATTGAATCACGCTGATTGCCGAAGTGCTTACCAAGCCAATTAACGGAATACCAAGAGCAGGCACACCAATGAGAATGCTTGATAAAATCGCCAAAATGACAGGTTCAATACCATAGCTAGGAAGTGGTGTTGGTAATAAGTCGCCCAGAGGTATACGAAGCAAAAATTCTAAGCCGATACCGATGGTAATTCCCAGTACTGCACCAATAATCACCAACAGAGACACCTGTACAGACAACCATTTAACGATCCACTGCTTGCTCGCACCTAAACTCTTAAGCATCGCAATGGTTTTACGACGACTCGCAACATAATGCTGGCAAGTGAGTACCAAAGTGGTCGCAGCCATGATCACAACGATAGCAACCGTTAGCGATAAGTATTGAGTCGTACTTTCGAACATCTCGTTGGTACGACTGGCTGAGTCTTGTGTACGCCAGCGATCACTTGGTGTCAGTTCGATACTGTCTTGTGCTGCTTTGAGTTTCGATTCATCACCATTTAAAAACAATCTAAAGCTAACGCGGCTACCTGGTTGGATTGCGCCTGTCGCTTCAACATCATTATTGTGAATCAGAACAGCAGGCATTTGTTGGAAAGGGTTAAAACTCAGGCCCGGTTCTTGAGCGATACGCCCTGTAATTCTTAAATCGGCATCGCCTATCGTGACATTGTCACCTATCTCAACTTCTAGCTGAGCAAATATGCGCTCATCTAGCCACAATTCCCCCGGTTCAACATGATTGCTTACCGCGCTATCTGCTCCTTGCAGTATCATTTCGCCGCGTAAAGGGTAATTGCTCTCTACCGCTTTAACAGTAACCAACTGCATCGAGTTATCACTGAATGCCATGGTTGAGAAGCGAGTCAACTGAGAGCTTTCTAACTGTTCAACCTGAGTCAGGTCTAATAAAGGTTGGGGGATTGGGTTTGCCGATACAAATACACTGTCGGCGGTTAACGCATCTTTGCCCTGCTTTACGATCACTTGTTCCATACGCTCAGCTAAAGCTGAAAGCGCGAACACACAAGCTATAATGAGCGTTAGAGCGATGGATATCGGCCATAGCTGACCATGTCGAATCTCTTCGATGCTCCATGAAAACAGTCGTTTATTCAGTCCGTGTGATGAATTCAATTTACACTTCCTCTATGTGACCGACATGCATTTTCAAGGTTCGTTGGCAACGCTGTGCGAGCTTAGGGTCATGCGTGACGAGAACAAGCGTTGTACCGTGCGATGAATTAAGTTCGAACAACAGCTCGACGATTTTCGCTGCCGTTTGTTGGTCTAAGTTGCCTGTAGGTTCATCGGCGAACAAAATTTTAGGCTTAATCATAAACGCGCGAGCCAATGCGACCCTTTGTTGTTCACCGCCTGATAGCTGAGATGGCAGGTGATCAAGCCTGTCTTTCAAGCCCACTGATTCAAGCAAAGCCGTCGCGCGTTCGATGTCTTCGTCTTCACCTTTCAACAAACAAGGCAGCGTGACGTTTTGCAGGGCAGAAAGGCTTGGGATCAATAAGAAGCTTTGGAAAACAAACCCCACGGATTCACTGCGGATTTTGGCTCTCGCTTCGTCATCAAGCTGTGATAGAGGTTGGCCTAACAAACTGATTTCGCCATAAGTTGGCACATCGAGCCCTGCAAGCAGTGTCATTAACGTGGATTTACCCGCACCTGAAGTACCGACGATCGCAACCGTTTCACCCTCACGAATATCGATATCAACATGCTCTAAGATTGTTAAATGTTCTTGATTAGTAGACACTGTCTTCGAAACAGCTTCTGCTTTAATGATGGATGTATGCATGACTCGACTAATTTCCTTTTTATTCTTAATTATATTTTCAACCGCTTCTTTGGCTCAAGATACCGAGTTAGATTCTAAGTTACTGGTGCTTGGTGATAGCTTGAGTGCTGGTTATAACATGGACATCAAACAGAGTTGGCCAAGCCTGTTACCAGACGCGTTAGCAAAGCATGACAAAACGGTAACCGTGGTCAACGGAAGTATTTCTGGTGACACAACTGGCAATGGCTTAGCTCGTTTACCACAATTGCTTGAAGAACACGCCCCAGACACAGTTCTTATCGAACTCGGTGCGAATGATGGTCTTCGTGGATTCCCACCTAAGCTGATGTCTGCGAATCTTGATCAAATCATTAAGCAGATAAAAGCTGCGGGCGCGAAACCTATTATGATGAAGATTAAAATCCCACCGAATTACGGTAAGCGTTACAACCAGCAGTTTGAATACGTCTTTGCAGCGCTTGCTGATCAACAAAGCGTGCCACTTTTGCCGTTTTTTCTAGAGCATATCATCCTCAAACCTGAGTGGATGATGAACGATGGACTGCATCCAAAACCAGAAGCTCAGCCTTGGATTGCTGAATTTGTCGCCAAAGAATTATATCAGTATCTTTAGGTTTTAATGGTCTAGCTCAATAAATTTTACACAGCTTTACGTTAGCCTGAGTGCATATCACCGTTAACTGTAAGGTTATTTATGCTGATCGAACCTATTATCAAGGGTGTGGTAGCCAAAAGCGCTCACCCTCTAGGCTGTCAAGAAGCCGTAAAGCAACAAATCAAGTTTGTTAAGAGTGCGCCGCAGATCAAAGATGGCCCTAAGCGAGTACTGATTATCGGTGCTTCCTCTGGCTTTGGCCTTGCCGCTCGCATTGCCCTTACCTTTGGCGGTGCAAAAGCTGACACCATCGGCGTCTCATTCGAGCGCGGTCCTAACGAAAAATCCCTAGGCAGCGCTGGTTGGTACAACAACATCTATTTCAAGAAAGAAGCCGAACGAGAGCAACGCACTGCTATCAACATTGTTGGCGACGCATTTTCACAAGAAACACGTTCACAAGTTGTCGAAGCCATTGAAACCTACTTCGAAGGTGAAGTGGATCTGATTATCTACAGCTTAGCCGCTGGCGTAAGACCCAAACCAAATACCGAAGAATTCTGGCGCTCAACCATTAAGCCAATCGGTGAAAGCGTGACTGGTGCGACTATCTCACTAGAGCACGACAACTGGGTGACCAACACACTTGATGCTGCAACGGAAGAAGAAGCCGAAAGCACACTCAAAGTCATGGGCGGCGAAGATTGGGAACAGTGGATAGATGAGCTGATCAATGCTGAATCTATTGCCCCAGGTTGCAAAACCATTGCTTTTTCTTACGTTGGTCCAGAAGTCACGCACCCTATCTACTTAGACGGTACTTTGGGCCGCGCTAAAATAGACCTTCATCAAACAAGTCACGCACTTAACCTTGAACTAGCTAACTTTGGCGGTAATGCTTACGCGACCGTGTGTAAGGCATTAGTCACCAAGGCGAGCGTATTCATTCCGGGGCTAAGCCCTTACCTACTCGCTTTATATAGAGTGATGAAAGAAAAAGAGACCCACGAAGGCTGTATCCAACAAATGCAACGCTTATTCAGCAGTAAGCTGTACGGACAAACCAAAGTACCACTTGATGGCGAGCGCCTAATTCGGATGGATGAATGGGAACTCGACCCAGAAACCCAAGCTCATGTGACTGAACTACTTGAAGCTATGGATGAAAACAACTTCCAATCAATCGGTGACTATCAAGGCTTTAAAGAAGAGTTTTTACAGTTGAACGGTTTTGCTCAACCATCGGTAGACTATAAAGAGAAACTTAACACTGATGATTTTATAAAGTTAAAGCCTTAATCGAAACTTATCTCATTACTGAGACCCAGATTCACATTTGAAAACTTCCGCAAAATTGCGGAGGTTTTTTTGTGCAACATTTCTTATACTTAGTTAATGTAATATTCACAGTTTATTTGGTTCATCTTAATTAACACAGGATGTGTTGATGCATTTAGCATAATTGACTCGGAGTCATATGAAGAAGATAAAAACGATAGACTTAGATATCCCTGACGATATGGCCTCCAGCTGGCAGAATATTGTCGACCTCTTGGCTCAAATCACTAAAGTGCCTGCTGCACTTATCATGCGTGTTCATACCAACTACATTGAAGTTTTCTCTACCAGCCACAGTCAGGATAACCCTTATAACAAAGGCGATTCTGAAACATTAGGAAATGGGCTTTACTGCGAAACGGTAATGGAATCTCAGCAGCAGCTTTTAGTACCCAATGCGCTTGCCGATGTTGATTGGAAAAATAACCCCGACACAAAGCTTGGCTTAATCTCTTATTGTGGCATTCCGCTATTTTGGCCTAACGGCGAATTGTTCGGCACCATTTGTATCTTGGACTCGAAAGAAAATCACTACACGCCTACCTATATTAAGCTATTAGAAAGCTTTCGCACCTCGATAGAATCTCAATTAAAAACCTTGTTTCAACACGCTAAACTCACTCAAATGAATCGAGACTTAAAAAGCCGCGTCGCGACTCGCACTAAAGATCTCGCGAGTCTTAATTATTCATTAAACCAAGAGATTGATAAGCGAAGAGCGGCAGAACAAGAGATCAATTTCCAAAAAAATCATGACCTCGGCACGGGCTTTTTGAACCGAAGTGCTTTTGAGTCGCGCTTAGATCAGAAGTTGTTGTCACAACAAAGGTTTACAGGTGGCTCACTCGCGGTAATCCATATTGGATTTACTAATGGCAGGCGCATTCAAGCTCGATATGGCTACAACGCGTTAGACCAAGTGCTGGTTGAATACCGACAACGCATCGACAGTATCTCTGATATTGAGGTGCTAACTGCGCGCCCTACTTCAGTTGACCTTGTGTTGGCGTTCAGCGTTAAAGATTTGCACCAGCGTATCGAAGAACTATGCCAGACATTGGTAAAAGTGGGTCATTCAGAATTTGACATCGGTAGTGACAAAGTTCATCTGCATGCCTTTATAGGGATTGCCATTACTGATCACGACGATGGTGCTGACAGCATTATCCAAAAATCTTCAGAAGCGATGCTGGCATGTAAAGATTCCGGACAGAAGTTCGCTTACTATTCTCAGTCTCATGCTGAAGAACAAAGTCATATCAATAAAATTGAAGGTTATTTGCTCCAAGCGGTTCGTAATGATGACCTTATGCTCTATTTTCAACCAAAAGTCTGCCCGTTGACTCACCGCTGGGTTGGTGCAGAAGCTCTACTGCGTTGGCGACACCCCGTTCTGGGAGATATCTCTAACGAAACCTTAATACACATGGCCGAGCAAAACGGGTTAATTTTCGAAGTAGGAAATTTTGCTCTGCGCAACGCGATTGAGCAAGCGAAAGAGTGGACCGAATACGTTGAAGATTTCAAAATAGCCGTAAACGTGTCTGCTATTCAATTAAAGAATGTTGATTTCGCAGACCAGATTATTCACCTGTTGGAAACCTATCACCTGGAACCTCATTTCTTAGAACTTGAAGTCACGGAAAGTTGCCTCATTGCAGATGAAGTCGTCGCGAAAAACACATTGGAATCGTTACACAACATTGGCGTTACATTGTCACTGGATGACTTTGGGACGGGCTATGCCTCATTTAGTTACCTTAAGAAATTCCCATTCGATACGATTAAAATTGATAAGAGCTTCATCGACCAAATGCTCAACTCACAGGAAGACTCGGAGATCGTTCGGTCTATAGTCCAAATCGCGAAAAAGCTCGACTTAAAAGTCACAATTGAAGGTATAGAATCGGAGGTTCAGGAGCAATTTATCATCAATGAAGGTTGTGATGTGGGACAAGGTTACCTTTATGGCAAGCCAATGCCGAGCCAAGAATTCGAACACAGCTTAATCAATCAAAACTATTTGGGGACAACTCGTTACGCTTAAAGCGAAAAAGAGCACTTTGTTTTGAATTTAGGCCTACTTTCTCTTTACTCTATAGGTGGTGATTTTTATAATCGCCGCCTTTCTGTTTTATCTTCCCTTTATATAGGCATTCCTCGTTATGGATCAGTTGACTGCAAAGCTTAAAAAGCTCGAAAAACAAAACTTCCGCGCATATCAACAAATTAAAGGTCAATACGACTTTGCTGATTTCGAATTACACATCGACCACGTTCAAGGTGACCCGTATGCATCATCTTCACGTTTTCGCGCAACACGCGCTTGGTCGTTAACAGGGTTAGATTGGCTTAAAGAAAAATCTTACGAATACCAAGTAGCAGCGCGTGATTTTATTGCACGTAGCTTCTCTGAATTTGCTAAGCAAGAAGCGACAGTGTCTATCGCACTAACCGGCCAAACTGTTTTGGATAACACATCTGTGGTTTTCACCGAGCACGGTATCGAAATTCGTTTTCGTATCAACCTACCCGCTGATGGTCGTAGTATTCTTGCAAAGAAAGCAATCAACATCATTACATTCTATTTGCCTAAGTTTATTCGTCGCGCAACGCTTGAACGCGAACTCAACATCGAAGCGATGATTAAGCATTGTGAAGCTGTTGAAGACCAAGACGCATTGCGTGCTCAATTGGAAGAAAACAACCTAGCAGCATTCGTTGCAAATGGCAGTGTATTACCTCGTATTGCAGGTAACTGCGACCTGCCAATGAAAGGCGCGGTTCCTTTCCTAGCACCAGAGTCTTTAAGTGTGACGCTAAACGCGCCAAACCAAGGTGATGTGACTGGCCTGGGTATTCCTAAAGGCATCACGCTGATCGTTGGTGGTGGTTTCCATGGTAAATCTACACTATTGAACGCCGTTGAACGTTCTATCTATAACCATATTCCTGGTGATGGCCGTGAAGGTATCGTGACTGCGACCGATACGATGAAGATCCGTGCTGAAGATGGCCGATGTGTACACAACTTGAATCTTTCAAACTACATCAACCATTTACCAATGCAGAAAGACACGTCTAATTTCAGCACACAAGATGCATCAGGTTCTACATCGCAAGCGGCTTGGTTACAAGAATCAATTGAAGCAGGCGTTCAAACGCTACTTATTGATGAAGATACGTCAGCGACTAACTTCATGATTCGTGACGAACGTATGCAAGCGCTAGTATCAAAAGGTGCTGAGCCAATCACTCCACTTGTTGACCGTATTGGCCAACTACGTGAAGAGATGGATATCTCTACCATTGTTGTAATGGGTGGTTCTGGCGATTACCTAGACGTGGCTGACACTGTGATTCAAATGCACGACTACCAAGCAGTAGACGTAACTGATAAAGCACAAGAAGTCATCGCTCAACACCCTACTCAGAGAACTAACGAATGTGAGACCGCATTAGAAACGTTTGTTCCTCGTTCGTTAAACCGTGCAGCATTGATGAATATTCTTACTGACGGCAAATTCCGAGTTAACGCGAAAGGCAAAGAGTCACTGCGTTTTGGCAAGGAATTCGCGGACCTTTCTGCATTAGAGCAGTTAGAATCAACGTCAGAAGTGAACGCGATTGGTTGGGCATGGTTCCAGTTTGCACAAACTCCAGGTTGGTCAAACAACCCTGCTAAAGAGTTTAGCGCTATCTTAAGCGATGAGTGGCACGTGAACATGCCAAACTACGGTGACTTAGCGAAACCAAGAGTATTGGATGTAATGGCCGCACTAAACCGTATGCGTAAATCTCAGTTCAAACCTTCGAACTCGAACTCCAACTCGAACTAATATGTCGCGTTAAGTTAACCTTATCTCGTATTACGGCTCTCATTTATGAGAGCCGTTTTTTTGCGTTCAATTCCTATATTTCTATCTGATTCGGCCACTCTTTACGTGACTACATTGTTGGTCAGCGCTTTAATCATAGAAATCCCAAAAATCATGACACAGCTTTGACAAAACTATGGCGATATTCAGATAAAGTTCCGACTCGATAGGTGTAACTAAATGTAACAGACTCTTGAGGCTTCAATGAATCATAAACGCGTTAAGATGCGTGACCATAAAATCGAAGTAAACCTATTCAAAAACCGTGTAATCGTGGCGTTTTGTGGGATCTTACTGCTCACTCTCGTCTTAGTCGCCAACCTGTACCGACTTCAAGTCGACAATTTTGAAAGCTATCAAACTCGTGCGGATGGCAACAGAATCAAAGTATTGCCTATCGCGCCTACTCGCGGGCTAATTTACGATCGTAATGGTGTGTTGCTTGCCGAGAACAAGCTTGTGTTTAATCTAACGATGATTCCCGAGCAAACAGATGATGTCGATACCATGCTCGCCAAGCTCGACAAATACATCCCGCGTGATGTTGAGCAGATCGCTCGATTCAAAAAACGTTATCACAACACGCGCCGTTTCAAATCTGTCACTATATTAGAGAACCTAAGTGAAGAAGAGATTGCTAAGTTCTCGGTGCACCAGTACCAATTTCCCGGCTTATCGATTGATACGAACTTAAAGCGCTTTTACCCAAATGGAGAGGTGCTGACGCATGTATTAGGGTATGTAGCACATATCAATGATAGTGACCTAAAGAAGCTAGAAGAAAAAGGCATCGAAGCGAATTATCAAGCGACTACTATTATTGGTAAGCTCGGTGTCGAACGCTATTACGAAGATATCCTACACGGAACCAAAGGCTATCAAGAAGTTGAAGTAAACAGCCGTGGCCGTGTTGTTCGGACTATTGAGTACGTGCCGCCAGTTGCAGGCAAAGACATAGTATTAAATATTGACCTTGAACTGCAAAAATATGTATTTGAGCAACTTGATCACCGAACCGGAAGTGCGGTTATCCTCGATCCAAAAGACAACAGTGTACTGGCGATGGCATCTAGCCCAAGTTATGACCCTAATCTATTTGTCGACGGCATTTCGAGTAAGAACTACCAACGTCTATTGAATGACCCTGCTCACCCGTTGGTGAATCGCACCACACTGGGCGTTTACCCTCCAGCATCCACCATAAAACCATTTATGGCCGTTGCTGGATTACAAGAGCATGTTATATCAGAAAACACCATTCGTGATGATCACGGTTCATGGCAAATTCCCGGTTCCAAACGCAACTCTAAATCATGGCGAGACTGGAAACGCTGGGGTCACGGTCCTGTTGACGTAACTCAAGCGATTGAAGAGTCGGTGGATTCATTCTTCTATCAAACCGCCTTTGATTTAGGTATTGACCGCATCTCAAGTTGGATGAATCGCTTTGGTTTTGGTGAACCTACGGGCATCGATATCTATGAAGAAAGCACCGCCAACATGCCAACTCGAGAATGGAAGATGATGCGTTATCGTACACCTTGGTATCAAGGTGACACCGTCCCTATTGGTATTGGCCAAGGGTATTGGACATCCACGCCAATGCAACTTGCCAAAGCAACCTCGGTACTGGTTAACCATGGGAAGGTAATGTCACCTCATATCTTGAGAGCTACCTTAGATCACGGTGAAGATTTTGATACGCAAAAACTTGTTGAACCTGAGCCGATGCTGTCGATCACTGAAGTACCAGACGAGATATGGGATGTACCTATTAATGCGATGCGACTCGTAAACCACGGCAGTCGAGGTAGCGGCAGACGTGCATTTAAAGGAACTGACTACACTAGTGGCGGTAAATCGGGAACAGCCCAAGTATTTGATCTTGCAAAAGATCAGGTCTATAACTCCAAGAAACTGGCTCGGCATTTACTAGACCATGCGCTTTACACGGCCTTCGCACCTTACGAACACCCTGAATATGTCGCGACTGTGGTCATCGAGCACGGTAATGGTGGTTCCAAGGTCGGTGCTCCTTATATCCGTAAAGTACTCGACTATGCATTCGAACATAAGAGTGGCGAAAGTAAAGATCACTCATAGCATAATAAATGAAGTTGTAACGACGCTTAACCTAGTAACAATACATAACCTAGTTACAACACATAGCCTAGTTACAATACAAGCGTAATGACGACAAAGCCCCACTTGTGTCACTCACAACATGGTGCTTTTCAATTTTATATATAGGGCTTAAATTTCACTCTAAAGAGTCAATAAACAGCGCAGTAAGAGTTACGTCGATCATGAACTTCGTAATACATGCCACGCTTCACAAAGCGTCTGGAATTTTGCCGTATTGCCCTCGTCTCTATCGGGATGCCACCGCAACGCCAGCTGTCGCCAACGCTTTCTTATTTCCTTATGCGTTGCGTCTACAGGGAGATCAAATAACTTCAATGCACGGTTTTTATCTAAATTGAGCGTATCAACGCCAACAAACTTTCTGTACCGAGTCCAAAACTCGTTCAGCAGCCTTTTGACTTCACCTTCATCCGCTTCATAGTTAGTCCAATTAGTGTAGTAGTCTCGAAGTGGCTCTTGGTGATCAATGCTGTGGCTATTTCCATGATAGCTTCCATTCATCAATTCAATATCCATTGCTTGAACTTGAAGCCAACCATCAGGGTGCAACGTTTCTTGAAGCTGATACAGCGCATTCATGATGAGAAAGTTCTTTTTAAATAACTCCTTCTCGGCTGCTGCATCTAATACAGGCATAAACCCAAGGTCGTTTAGATGAGCCGCCAGTGTGTGTACTTTCCATCCACTTGGTTTTCGCTTAAGCACTTCCATAATGGGCCAGAGCAAAGGGTTCTCCATATGGCTATGAAAGCTCGCTCTCACACCTTGATTATTCGACATAGTTGGCTCATTTGGGTTATTAAGTTGTTAGCTTGTTAGGCATGATGAATTGCCCTAGGTCAGTGGGCTGACTTCTCTTAATTGAAAGCGATTTTCTACGATTTGTCGAGCTTAATGGAACACCACATTCAATTGCTTGGCTCAAGAGCCCGTTATCCATCAAAATTACGCAGCTAAGGTGACCAGTAATTGGCTATGATTGGTTTAGCTCTTTGGAAAAACAAAAAAAGGCCAGCAATTTTGCTGACCTCTGATATCTATACCAATTTTAGCACAAGGAACTAGTTAATTAGATAACACCAAGCTCTCTTAGACGTTCCATTAGGTATTCATTTGCGGTGTACTTCTCAGACAGTACAACTTCCGGTTTTGGGTGAAGGAATAGTGGCAAAGAGATACGAGATTTCTCTTGGCGTTCACCTGATGGGTTAATTACACGGTGAGTTGTCGATGGGAAGTAACCACCTGATGCTTCTTGAAGCATGTCACCAATATTAATGATCATATTACCGAAGTCACATGGAACATCTAACCACTCGTCATTCTGAGCTTTAACTTGAAGGCCCGGCTCATTTGCTGCAGGAAGAACAGTCAGTAAGTTGATGTCTTCGTGAGCGGCTGCGCGGATAGCACCTGGCTCTTCATCGCCTTGCATTGGTGGGTAATGAAGAACGCGAAGCAGTGTTTGTTCGCTGCCATTAATCATTTCAGAAAGCGCGATTGAGAACTTCTCTTGTACTTCTTGAGGCGCATGTGCTTCAACCCAACCTAATAGTTCTTGAGCAAAAGCATTAGCACGTTGGTAGTAATCTAGAATCTGTTCTTTTAACTGTTCAGGAATCTGACCCCAAGGGTATACGTGAAAGTATTCTTTGATGTCTTTTACAGTGTGGCCCTTAGCAACTTCAGAAACTGAAGGTGGAAAATATCCATCTTGTGTTTCAACATTGAAGTGGAAGTTCTCTTTCTCTTCAGAAATGAAGAATTGGTACCAGTTCTCGTAAATTGACTCAACAAGCTCTTTTGGGATGGGGTGATTCTTAAGAACACCAAAACCCGTTTCACGTAGAGATCGAACAAATTGTTCTGCTGCGTCGTCAGCAAGGTAATCGACAGTTTCCAGTTTCATGACTTTTCTTTCTTGTTATGTAGTAATGCAATGATTTTAAGGATCGCTTTGTTGTAAATCAAACTTTTGTGAAACTCCGCCAACCGTTTGTCTAGATACTGGGCGATAACACTACTTTTCAACAAATCTAGTGATTAGAACGCAATTGAACACCGTTCATTATTGTGTAACTATACAAAAAACTTATAAAGGATCTGATGATGACAATTACGCCACTTGCTCAAAATAGACCTCTACTCTCACTAACTGCTGTCTATCTTGTTATCTTTCTCTTTTCAGCCTTTGCGCCATCTTCAAGAGCCGTTTGGATCGCTGAGATCGTCCCTGCTCTCGGTATTCTTATCGGGATATGGTGGCTATCCACCAAGCTCACCTTTTCTAAGACAGCTTATGCTCTGATGTTTATCTGGCTTATTTTGCACACGATAGGCGCAAAATATACCTTCGCAGAAGTGCCATTTGAATGGTTCAATAACCTTATCGGCTCTGAGCGCAATAACTTTGACCGAGTAGCCCATTTCTCTATTGGTCTTTATGCCTATCCACTCGCAGAGTATTTGATTCGTAAGAAATTGGCTCAGCCGATACCAGCCTGTTTCTTTGCCCTATTTGCGATCATGAGTGTTGCAGCAGGTTATGAAATTATTGAGTGGTGGTATGCAGAGATTGCAGGTGGTGATGAAGGTATCGCGTTCCTTGGCTCACAAGGTGATATTTGGGATGCACAGAAAGACATGCTGTGTGATACAACGGGTGCCATTGTCTCGCTATTACTGTTGCAACTTCAAGGACGAGTTAGAGCTCATTAAGCGCTAACCTTTCTTCTGAATATAAAAAACAATGTGAAATGCCACACGCATGATGTGTTGCGGCATTTTTTTTCTGTACTACTTCATAGTTACCTTGCCCCCCACAAACTTGTAGGCAGGCGTACCTCGAACCAAGGTATCTCGCGCAAATTCAATTCCGCATTCAGGGCACACACAAGGGTCTTTTGTGAAATCTTCGACTATACGTTCCTTAAAACACTTTACGAGCGCCCCTTTGCCGCCTTTCCGATATTTAAAAAGTTGCGTTTTGCATTTCGCACAGAAAATCTGAACCGTTTTAGTCGGTTGTTTTTTGTTTGGTTTAGCCATAGAAGTTAATGATTGAACCCTTTATTTCTTAAGTTTAGGTGCGACAAGAACCAAGCTTATCCCAAGTAAGATAACAGTCGATGAGATAATAAATTGCATAGTAACAGGTTCAGATAACAACAAAACGCCACCAAGTGTCGCGATAACGGGAACAGAAAGCTGTGCAATGGATGCGACCACTGTATCCAGTTTTTTCACCACGTAATACCACAAACTATAACCCACACCAGAAGCCACTGAGCCCGACAATATTGCGTAAATCAAGCCTTGTTCTGTGATGGATATTTGCGATGCCACATTAGGGATGACAAGTAACAAGCTTACTAACACAAGGATCACTAACGAGCTAAATGCAAAGTTGCAAGTAGTGGATTGCAACGCGTTCGTGGATTTCTTACCCGCAAGTGTATAAATTCCCCAACCTACTCCAGCCAGAGCCATCAATATGATGGAGGTTATATCGGGCGAACTTGTCGAATCCGTCGGCATGAGTAAGTAAACGAGCCCAGAAACTGACAACAAACAACCACACCACTCTAACAATGACATTCTATTGCCAGCTAACAGGTGTGCGGCAATCATCGTAAATTGAACCGCGACAAACAGAACCAAAGCACCGAGACCTGCACCAAGCTCTAAGTAAGCAAACGAGAAACCAAACATATAAACGAGGAGTGACAATATTGATGTGAATTGAAACGGTAATTTGAGCTTTGTCTCTACCGACTTGTCGTTGTTTACTAGCTCCTCTCTAGACTTAGAGTGGGAAGACAAAGTTAATAAAATCAGAAGTGTAAGGGCACCCGATATGATACGAACGATCGAGAAACTCAAAGGATCAATGGTTTGATCCATCAAAGCCCAACGACACAACACTGAATTGGCAGCAAACGCCACCAGCGTTATAAATGTGATCATCACCGTTTGCATCGTGTTGTCCTAATCAAGTTATCTCTGGTCTTAGTCAACGTCCGGTTTTACCCAAACTTGGCTAAAGTCGAACCAACCGAGTGCATTACACTTTGCGTTCTGCAGCGTACCGCATTGATCTTTGTTAACGCCTAACCAACAGTGGAACATTGGAATCAATTGATTGCTTTGCACCAATTGTTTACCTAACTGTCTTGCTGGGAATTGCTCGAATTCGCCCGAGCGCCAACGATCGATCATGTGACACCATTGATCGAAGTCTTCTGCCGGGCTAGATTCATCGAGAAAGCTGTAATCCATCAACCAGCCCGCTAACGCGTCATCTCTATTGTTAGCGATACCCATTGGATTAATCCAAATATCGACATTATCGGCGTGTGGAGGATCGGTTTCGTAACCATAAAGTTCAACGTCGACGTCATATTGCTTCAACACTGTAACAATAGCCTTCGCAAGTGTTGGAAACATTGGGTGTTGGCATTGGTAAGCCAATCTAATGGTTGGTTTCGCATTCGCTGGTGGACAAACCGGCGTGTTCAACTTGATGTCATACCAACCGGGCTTTATCCCATAAGCGTGTAACACTCCCAAATCGATAACAGTTTCTTTCGGAATGTGTACAAACAGATCGGCCGCATTCAAAGTATTAGATAAAAATTGCGCCCATGCAGGATCTTGTGCGATGCCCTTTTTCCGATTCAACAGTAGATAGGTACAGCCGGGATCAAGTTCGACTTCGTCGCTATCGCCGCGATCCGCCATTACAGGCTTAGAAAGACTTGGGTAAACCATTGAAGAGTAAGCCTCATCAACAACCCAAACCTCAACACGATCAATCAATGGCCTAAAACCAAAATATCCGTTAAAAGCCGTTAGCACGAGTTGCTTCTCATCGTTCTTTTCAATGCGATAAGGGCCAGTACCAATCGGTCGAATATCGTAGTCTTCACCACGTAAAATCATCGGTAAGGTGACTTTGGCAACAGATTCAGTCAGAGCGAGTGGGAAGTGTTTATCTGGTCGCGTTAAAAAGACATCAACCACACAGTTTGCCGGAGAAGAGACGTCTTTTATATGTGAGAACATATTGAGAGGTTCGAGTGCTAGCAGCGTATCCACAACATGATTAGTTAACAAAGGCTCTCCGTTATGAAAACGGACTCCGGGTCTCAAGAAGAATCGCCATTGATAATCGCTGATTTTTTGCCATGAATGAGCAAGATCGGGCTGTAATTGATCGTTCTCATCCAAACGTGTTAACCCACTGAATACCTGACAGGTAATATGCTGCTCAGATCGTCGCATCGACTTTGTCGGGTTAAGCATAGAAAGCGGTCGGTAATAAGGCAAACGAATAACCTGCTCACCTTCCTGGTATTGCACACCCAAGTAATTTTGAATAACTTGAGTCAGCTTGGCTGCATTGTGATCAAGCACTGACAGCGCTTGTCCAATTTTACCTTCTTGTAAGTAGCGTCTTGCTAAGTTTTCACTGACATCGCAACGATTCTGCTTAAAAATAAGTTGAGATAACTTGCCTCGCCCAGCCGCAGGTAACCACTCAATCCATCCTTCTTCTTCAAGCTTATTGAGTACCATCCGGGCATTACGACGGGTACAACAAAGCACATCCGTGATGTCGTCGAGCTGAACATCAGAATCTTTACCATCGAAGTATTCAAACAGGGTTTCAAATTGAACGCGAAGTCTTGGGCTGCTCATAAAGAGGAAAACTTATTCAAAGGACATTGAATTCAGTTTCCCTATTTTAAGACTTAAAATCAATCTTACTGATGTGATTTTCTTGCGATTTATTAGGTATGGTGTCCTAAGATTTGATTCAAATAGAAGGTCTAAGTACTTTTGCAGTATACGATTACATCACATCGCAGCCGATTTCATTGGCAATATCTCGAAGCTGCTGTTCGTTGTCTAATTTAATCGACCACTTGCATTCAGAACCATTGGCTGAAATGACATTTGCCCCTTTTCCTATCAGTTGGATTGCATCAACTTGAGCTTGTAGCGTTACTCTGTGCTCACCATCCAAACGAACGACAAGCTCATGTGCGGTTGCGATGATTTTCCCACTTTTAAACGTTATGACCATGGATTTCTCGGACTATTTTTAAATACAGATTACTTCTTATAAATACAAACACAGCTAACTAATGCTTAGCCTATTATCGCTTATGTTTCTTCACGGCAATAGTTAAACGACTTGTACAGACTAAGCGTTGACGCTCATCAGTGATGTTTATCTGCCATACTTGGGTAGACACACCCAAGTGAATAGGCTCAGCAGTACCGACAACATGGCCATCGCGCATTGATCTAACGTGGTTTGCGTTGATATCTAGCCCAACGCAATAGTAGCCTTCTGGAACGCAAAAATTAGCAGCCAATGAGCCAAGCGTTTCTGCTAATACAACCGATGCGCCGCCATGGAGCATACCTAAAGGTTGGTGGGTAAAATGACAAACCGGCATGGTTGCCACCAAAGAGTTGTCGTTGACCTCGGTGTATACAATATTGAGGTGTTCAATTAAGGTATTTTTCGAGGTCGCGTTGAAGATCTCTAGGTCAACGGGCTTTTTCCAAATACTCATGTAGGGTCCTTAATTATTGGCTTTGTTACGCGTGTGCAGTTTTATCATCGTTAATAGGTTGATAAAACCAATAACGTTAGCATTACTGCTGGGATTATTACCGAAATAGTTATCTTACTGCTACTAGCTATTACACAAGTTGATGTTAACATGCATAAAAACCGAATACACAGAGGATATTGTATGACGTCATGGATGAAGTTTGCCTCGCTTCTTACACTCGCTGGGCTAAGTGCATGCAGCGCTTCCCCAACAGGCAGAAACCAATTACTGCTTTTTTCAGATAAAGATATGTCTCAGCTTGGAGCACAGTCTTTTGAACAAATGAAGAAAGAACAACCCATCAGCAAAGATGCAAAAACGAACGCTTATGTACAGTGCGTTGCAAACAGCATCACGCAATACATTCCTAAACAAGGTTTTAGTGAATGGGAAGTTGTTGTCTTTGACAGTGACCAAGTAAACGCATTCGCCCTACCAGGCGGAAAAATTGGCGTATATACCGGGTTACTTAAGGTAGCGGTTAATCAAGACCAACTCGCGACAGTTATCGGGCACGAAGTGGCGCACGTTTTAGCAGACCACAGTAACGAGCGCCTATCTCAGTCTCAAATCGCTAACACTGGTTTATCGGTTACTAGCATCGCATTAGGCGCATCAGAATACAGCCAATATCAAGGTATGACGATGGCTGCTTTAGGTTTAGGCGTTCAGTATGGCGTTATTCTACCGTATGGGCGAACTCAAGAGTCTGAAGCCGATGTTGTTGGCCTAGAGTATATGGCTAGAGCTGGATTCGATCCTAACCAAAGTGTCGACCTATGGCAAAACATGGCGAAGGCATCGGGTGGTAATCAGCCCCCAGAACTGCTTTCTACACACCCTTCGCACAGTACGCGTATCAAAGATCTGCAAGCGACGATCAAAACGCTTCCCCAATCGGGTTCTCCAAGACCAAATTGCAAAGCGTAATTTACATTTGTCTAGACGCTAAACTTCGAATACAAAAATGCCCTATCCATATTGGCTAGGGCATTTTTTTGTTTTGATTCTTGTTAAGTACCAAGAATTTGCAATGGTAGGCTTAATAGCTGATCACTAGTAGATGCAAAATACCAGATAACACCAATCAAACTACTCACTAAACCCACATACCAAACAAACGACACGACTTGACCGTATTTGTCTAATGGTAACAAGTGACTGTGGTGACGCCCTTTCCATTCGAACAGTATTTCCACACTACCCATAATCAATAAGAAACCAAACAAGGTAAGATTCAACTGATAACTCAGTACCACACCAGCAACAGCTGCTGCGATACACAATACAATACCAAGCACGCTGTTCATTGAGAAACTGATACTTTTCAGTACATGTCCGCCATCGAGAGGCAAAATTGGCAATAGATTAAACAAGTTCAATAGCGCGTTGAATACCGCAAGCCCAGCAAAGAACATCTCGCCAGTGATCCAGTACAACACCATAAACACCAAAGACAATATCAATCCGAACAATGGCCCCATGATTGAGATAACTACATCTTGCCAGCGCGTATTGATCTTCTCATCGGATAACGCTAAACCACCAAGGAACGGTATCAAATAGATGCCTTTGGTCTTCATACCAAAGTATTTCATCGCTCTAATATGGCCGTATTCATGGAACATAAGGCAAGCGATTAGAGCCAAAGCAAATTGAATTGAAAACAGCCATGAATACGCAGCCAAGCTCGCTGAGGCAAGTACGACTTTGATTAGCTTGGCACTTTTTAATGCTTTCATACCAAGCGACACTAATCCAATTAAGCTAAAACGCTTCTCAGGTTTAGGTGCTACAACGGGAGTTTGTTGCTCGATGTCTTTAGTGTCTCGGTTACCTTCGGCAATCGTTTGACCATTGACGGAGGCTTTGTAGTACATCTCAAATGGCTGCCATTGAACTGACGCCTCGACGTGACACTGCAACGTATCTTCGCCAGATTGCAACATGAATGAGTGAGTTCGAGCATTATCTTGCTCTGAGGTCGCATCCAGTTGAGACACAAGTGTATTATCCCAGAACAGTTGTTGCCAACCAGCCATTGAACCTTCTAAACGAAGCGGTTTTCCAAGAAACTCTATCGCGAGTAATTCCAAACTTAAATTCCAATTTAATGCCATCGTAAATGAAACCGTATTATGCCGATTTAGCGATTAACGGTAAACACAAACGAAGTTGTTACATATTTAAGCAATTGAACACTATTTATTCCGATAATGCGCATAAACATTCTGGTCACACCTCCAACCACAAATAAAGCATTGATTGTATGCATATTATAAATGTTAAAGTCCCGCCCCGTAAAATTATAACTTCACAAAATGATAACTCATTCTTTGACTTTACATGAAACATGAATTTAACATGTCATTTACATTGGAGCATCACAAATAAGAATGCTCAGTGTGTTTTCAACAATAAGAATGAGATTTGATGCCCTAGGAGGGTCAAGGATGAAAACAATACAACGCTCTCTCGTTTCGCTTTCTGTGCTATTTGCATGTAATTCACTTGCGGCTGGTTTCCAAGTTGCTGAGCATTCTGCCTCAGGCCTTGGACGCGCATTTTCAGGTGAAGGTGCAGTTGCCGACAACGCGAGTGTACTTGCGAGAAACCCCGCTGCAATGACCCTATTTGATACAGCCCAATTTTCAGGCTCGGTTTCTGTCGTTGATCCAGAAGTAGACATTACTCAAAACAATGTTCCAGGTTCTGGCGGGCAAAGTCAGACATCTAAAGACGTCGCTCCCCTTCAGATTGTACCTGGTGCTTACTACATTAGCCCAATCAATGAGCAATGGGCTTGGGGCATTGGTATGTTTTCCAACTACGGTGTTGCTACCGATTACCCAGATGATATCTACGCGGGTGATCTAGCTGGTGATACATCACTAATGTCTGTCAATTTAAACCCAAACGTAGCGTATAGAATCGACGACCAATTCAGCATTGGTGCTGGCGTAAACCTTGTTTATGCAGAAGCTGAACTCAACCGACACCAAGGTGCTATTTCAAATGTTACTGGTGATCCTTCGTCGACGAAGTTAATCAGTATGACTGGCGAAACATTCGCATTTGGTTGGAATGTGGGTGGCTTATATGAATTGAATGAAAACAATCGATTTTCTATCGCTTATCGTTCGGAAGTTGACCTTGATTTTGACGATGGTGATTTCAAAGATTACACCGGTGGAATCGTACAAGGTAGCGCAACTGCAACGACTGGCCGCTTAAAAATTACCTTACCTTCAATTATTGAAATATCGGCTTTCCACCAACTGACCGATCAGTGGGCTATCCACTACGGTTGGCAACAAACGGGTTGGAGCAGTTTTAAAGAACTTAAAGCCACCAGTCCAGATTGTAAAGATGGTGTGTGTTTTAAAAAGACAGAACACTACGAGGATAACAACCGCTACTCGTTGGGTGCGACTTATCAGTTGAATCAAGAGTGGACACTAAGGGCGGGTCTTGCCTATGACGAGCAAGCTGGTCAAGCAACGTTAAGTATCCCAGATAGCGATCGTTACTGGTACAGCACTGGCTTGACTTACCAATACAGCCCAGATCTTTCTATTGATGCTGGTTTTGCACTTGTACAAAGTAAAGATGGTGATTTCACGGAAACTAACGAACTGGGTCAAAAGCTTGAGTTTTCAGGTGATGCAGTAGCTTACCTATCTGCAATTCAATTGAACTACACCTTTAACTAAACGGAATTCAAACATGAAAAAGTTATTTAGTGTTTCGCTGCTTGCTTCGGCGATATTTCTTGCAGGTTGTGGTGATGACTCTTCGAGTTCAGGTGCCTCAACTGCCGTTAAATATGAGCAGTACATTCAAGATTCACTGGCTCGCACAACGAGTATTAAGTTTCATCTAAGTGGTGCGAACAAAGCGGTTCCACTGCCAAGCTTTGCTCTGATGGACACGACGGATGGCACTCTAGGATTACCAACGGGTGGTAAAGATTCGTTAACGAATCCAATTGCGGCAATGAACACAATGGATGGCTGGTCTACTTCGATGCCAATCGTTATGAATTTCGAAGGTACCGGTCTTGCCGACGGTGTCGCGACCGGCGGCGTTTACATTCTAAAACTTAGCAGTTCACTCACATCCACAACACCACCAACGGTTACAGGCGTGTTGACTCTAGGTACGCACTTTAATGTGTTATCTAGCGCTGCAACGGATGCCTTTACTATTGTATTTAAAGATTCACTCGATGCTTCAAGCGAATACGTGTTGGCACTGTCGAATGAACTGAACGATGTTAATGGCGAACCGGTAGGTATGTCGTCAAGCTATGCGGCTCTGAAATCAAGTTCAGTAACCTATACTGACGGCAGCTTAGCTCAGGCACAAAAAGTAACTCAGGGTGTAGAGCAAATCTTTGCAGGGGCAAATGCCGCTGGCAAAGTTAGCCTTGATACCAAAGACATCATCTACTCGACGTGGTTTACCACCGAATCGGTTGGCGGTTCCCTTTTCGCAACAAAAGCAGCAACAGCGACTGGGTTGGCTTCTGCGAACCTAAACGGTGTATGGAAAGGCAGTGCAAACCCTAATTCGGTTGACCTAAAAGCCGCGTACACTATGTCGTTTCTTCCTGCAGTCACATTCAAAACAGCATTAGCAAATGACACTGATTTTGATAAATACATTGGTGGCGGCGACTCGACTAAGATTGCTAAAGCCAAATTTGCTATTGGGGCGATGTACGATGCATCAAGTGCAGATGTCAATGTAAGTCAAGGGTCGGTTAAGTTACCTCACTACTTAGAAACAAGCAGCAGCAAATGGAATACTCAGCCGTTTGAATCCGCTATGCCTAGCCTAGCTAAGGTTTCAAATGCTCTAAGTAATAGTGCAGAAAAGGCGAACATGGCCGCTCAACTTATTGCTGCTGGTATTGATGCAAGTATATTAGCGACGAGTCAAACAGAGCAGCTTAAACTCATTGGTTTAAACCTGACTCTTAAAGATGGTTCAGCACTTGATAGCGAGCGAGTCATCACCAAATACTCACCTGTTCCTCAAGTTAAATCATTAGAAGACGTCGAACTCTTACTGTTTACGCCAAATGGTTCTGATCCTACTAATGTTGTGATCTACCAACACGGTATCACCTCAGCGAAAGAAAACGCTTATGCTTTCGCTTACAACCTTGCAAAAGCAGGTGTAGCTGTATTGGCGATTGACTTACCGCTCCACGGTACACGTAGTTTAGATGATACTCGTTCGGCAAACGCTGACGTGTTAGCTTATCTGAACTTGGCGAACTTACCCGTCGCTCGCGATAACGTGCGTCAAAGTGCGCTTGATGTTATGGGCTTACGCGCATCTTTAGCCGTTTCATTAAAAGCTGGGGCACTCACAACGTCTCCATTGAAGGCATTTAATCTAACTACTGGCTCACAAGTGAAGTTCTTAGGCCACTCGCTAGGTGGTATTGTTGGAACAACAGCAGTTGCAGCCTCTAACCGTACTCTCGGTAGTGTCGCAGCTAATTCGCTTTACTCATTCAGTTCAGCAGCGATAGAAAACTCAGGCGGTCAGATATCTAACCTTCTACTGGGTTCTACAGAGTTTGGCCCTCAAGTTAAGCACAGCGTTGCGTTGAGCGCTTCAACTGAATACGCAGGTTTCGCAACCGCGAACTGTGGAAGCCTCTCTAGCAAACAGTGTTACACAACGTTTGAAGCAAACGCGACCGCTGCACAGAAAGCAACTATGACAGCCGCTTTCCAACAGTTCGCTTACGCTGCACAAACTGTGTTGGATACTGTGGATCCATTTACCAATGCTGCTTATCTAGTTGCTTCTGGCTCACCTGTTCTGCCTATTTATATGGGGCAAGTACAAGGTGATGATACAGTACCAAACACTGTGGCAAACGCTCCGTTCGCAGGAACGACACCGTTAGCAACTAAGCTTGGCCTAACAGTCGTTGATTCGAGTAAGACGACCCCTGACGGTGCGAAGGACTTTGTTAAGTTCAGTGATGTTGCTGCACACAGTACGTTTGTAATACCGCAAGATACCACTACACCAACACCTTTGGACGCAGGTCATCATGTAAGCATGCAGACACAAGCTGTAGACTTCTTGATCGACAACGCGTTAACTTCAGCATCTATTACTGCTTCTTTCTTGGAATAAGAATAGTTGCAACTAAACAAATGCCAGCCTAACCGCTGGCATTTTTGTTTCTACCACCAACCAACTATCCCTAGTTAACCGTTTGCATAAAACGTTAAAACACAAATGGTTGATCTCGGCTAAAATTAATCAAGACAGAATACCGTACGACCTCTTTCTTTATTGTAAATAAAGTGGATAATAGCCCCGTAATTAATACCTAATAAATGTGAGTCCATTATGTCTTCTGAAGCTACTATGCTAGAACGCTGCCAATCTAAATGTGAACTATGTGGTTCTGATTCTTCTCTTACTGCGTACGCAGTACCGCCACACAGCCACGTAACAGTGGATCACGGCATCATGGTTTGTGACAAATGCCTTGGTGAGATTGACGAGCCTAAAGATATCAACCACTGGCGCTGCCTAAGCGACAGCATGTGGAGTCAAGAGGCACCAGTTCAAGTAACGGCATGGCGTCAACTTACTCGTCTGAACACTGAAAGCTGGGCTCAAGACGCACTTGACATGATGTACCTTGAAGAAGAAACATCAGTTTGGGCACAAATCGGCATGTCTGCTGATGATAAGCCTCTTGATGTGAACGGCGTTGAACTTAAAAAAGGTGACGACGTAACAGTAATCAAAGACCTGCCAATCAAAGGGACTAACCAAGTGATTAAGCAAGGTACTGTTATCCGTGGCATCAGCGTTGGTGACGATCCTAAGCTTGTTTCTGGTAAAACAAATGGCGGTCAATCAATGTACGTAATCGCTGAGTTCTGCCGTAAGAAGTAATGACTTTTTACTCGTAGAATTAAGAAAGGCGCTCAATTGAGCGCCTTTCTTGTATCTATAATCTAACCATTCTTAATTTAGTTATTTCTCAACCAAACATCTTGGTTTTTAGGTGCTTTCTTCTTTTTCTTCTTGCCAGTTCCTGCTGGTGGCGCAACCGGTTTTAATGCAGCAACAAGTGCAGCGGTTGCTTCTTCATCCACTTCAAAGCCTTCGATTTGCTCACGCTCAAGACGAATTTTGTTCTTCTTCTCGATGATTGTGAAGTGATGGTAGTCTTCGTGATCGATCAAAGATAATGCTAAACCAACCTCACCTGCACGACCGCTTCGGCCAATACGGTGCATGTAGTCTGATGGACTACGTGGTAAGTCAAAGTTGATAACTACAGGAAGCTTTTCAATATCCAGACCACGAGCTGCGATGTCTGTCGCGATCAGAACGTCAATCTCGCCAGATTTAAAATCTTCTAGGATACGAGTACGTGAACCCTGACCTTTATCACCGTGGAATACTTCCGCAATGATACCGCGCTTGTATAGCTTGTCTGCCAAATGTTCACAGCTGTTCTTCGCATTCACGAAGATCAGAGCTTGGCGCCATTCGTGTTGCTGAATCAGGTGCGCTAACAAAGCTGTCTTACGACCTTTCTCTACTTCGAATACTCGCTGAACTAGCGTGCTCGCATTGGCACTTTGAAGTTGGACTTCAATTGGGTCGTTCAGTAATTCGTGAGTCAACGTTTTAACTTGCTCAGGGAAAGTCGCAGAGAACAACAGAGTTTGCTTCTTGCTTGGCAGCAGCTTCAAGATCGCGTCGAGCTCTTCGGTAAAGCCAAGGCTCAACATACGGTCTGCTTCATCAAGCACTAACGTTTTTACTTTATCGAGTTTGATAGCGTTGCTGGAGATTAGATCAAGCAAACGACCCGGCGTTGCCACCAAGATGTCTGTGCCGCCACGTAACGCTTGCATCTGAGTGTTCACCGATACACCACCGAATACACAAACAGTTTTGATTGCACCGTTGAAATGTACTGCGTAAGACTTAACGCTATCGGCAACTTGCTTAGCAAGCTCACGTGTAGGAACCAAGATAAGGCCAGAAACATAGTTACCTTTGCCTGAACGACGGTCCAGAGGTGCATCTTCATGGATTTGTTGTAACAGTGGAAGTGCAAAGGCTGCGGTTTTACCTGAACCTGTATTTGCGCCTGCAATTAGGTCGCGTCCTGCTAACACACTTGGAATAACTTGCGCTTGGATAGGCGTTGGCTGTTGGTATTCAAGCTCGGTAAGACGAGCCATCAAAGGAGAGATTAAGCCAAGATCAGAGAAGTTGGTTGGTGTTGTGGTGTTAGTCATTAATTGCAGGAACTCAAAGCTAAAATAATAGCGCGCTATATTAACGTATTTCAGCAGTATTACGTAACTAAATCGCCCCTTTCTCTCGTGTTTTAGCAATGAGCCCCCACTACAACACATCCAGTATCAAGTTATCGCAAGTTTAATTCAGCCATCCTGCTACCGTTTGTTCCGGTGTATACGAGTTAGGTTCGGTTAACCACACGGCTACTGCATCTGGTGTGGCGACTAAAGGAGAGAAATCGATATTGAATTGCCATTCAGACTCACCACGTCGATAGCCGTCATAAACCACGATAAAATCGTGCTCAAGTTTCTTACCTCTGTTCTCGCCCGCTTCAACGCTGGTGACTTCGTTCATCGCCAACAAGGCAATATGAGCGACATAATCACCTTTGCCTTCGTAATGCACGCTGAACGTATCGCCTTTATGGTTCACTGTTAATTTAGGATTAATTTGTTGTTGGAGCGATGGCAAGGTTCTGTCTAGCCAATTAAAGTAACCACGCCACTCTTTTCCATCGACGATAAAGCCCGGGGTATAAACACCACTTGTTACCCCATAAGCTTTGTACAAGCGTTGCTTCTGACTGAATGCCTTGCTCGCGAACTTATCTCCCCATCCTAGGTAGTCCCAGTAATCGACGTGATAGGCGAGCGGAATGACTTGTGTCCAAAGTTTAGGGTGGTCTTCAAAAGTACTAAGGTAGGCATCAGCAGGCGGACAACTTGAACAACCTTCAGAGGTGAACAGTTCGATAACCTGCGCAGGTTGACCTTCATTACTCCAGGTTTGTGCAATCGACACAGAAGAGTAAAAGCCGATCGGTAAGGCAAGTAAACAGAGTTTAATCAATGATGAGTTGCGGTTGGCGTGTGACATACCGTGATCCTTGTACGAAGCGAATTTACTGGCGCTCAAATACAGACCGTTATGCCTAAGTATTTCTTTCAGGTGATGAGTTTTCAGGTGCTTAGTTTATTTCAAATGCTTAGTTTCTTTGAAATACACAGCTTATTGCAGATACAAAAACGCCAGCTTCAGAAGCTGGCGTTTTCTTAAAATTCTTTATTTTTACATGTTAACGCAGAGATTAACGGTTAATACCGATATCGCGTTGCATGTGACCAGATAGGTCGCTTGAGTAGTAACTACGTGGAGAGTTGTCTACAAAAAGAATATCGAAAATGTGTGCAATCAATCCTTTGAAGTTAACCGAGTAGGTCTTCTTATCCATAGAGTTAGGAACAGCGATAGTATTCATTTGCATTGCTTGAGCCATGATTGCCTCTCTATAAATTTGTTTAAGTGGTTCGTTCTGATGACAAGAATAATAGGTGATTTTTTACACGTTAAAAAATGACTAAATTTGGGCATTCAGATTAGTTTTTCTAATAAAACAAACCATTAACAATGAGTGGAAATACATATTCACAAATGGTGACTATAAATTCACAATGGCGTTAAAATCATGCATTTAGTACAAATACCCTTCAAATCACAGTGGCCAACGTCACAGAAATTTTACATAAATAAATTTCCCACTTCATCGGCCACGTACCGATTATAAATTTTTCGATAAGTTATATTTGTTTCTAATTCACTTGTTCAATGTCTGGCTTCTTCGCATAAATCGACGCTATAACCGCAACCGTCATAGTAGAAATCAGCACCGCTAACGACCAATACGTTGGGATAGCCCATTCGCTGTCGACCAGTAGCATTTTCACACCAATGAAGACCATGATGAACGCCAATGCTGGCTTCAAGTAGATGAACTTATCCATCATGCCTTGCAGAACAAAGTACAAAGAGCGAAGGCCAAGTAGCGCAAATACGTTTGCAGCAAGTACCAAAAACGGTTCTTGTGTCACCGCAAAGATAGCTGGAATAGAATCCAGTGCAAACATCACGTCCATGACGGCAATCGCGCCAATCACCAACATCATTGGAGTAAATGCCCATTTAACGCCCTGTTTAACCATTAACGCAGGACCATGGAAATCCTCGGTGACAGGCATGATTTTACGAAGTAGCTTCTCAGGAAGAGTGTTAACACTCTCTTCTTCGCCCTTGTCTAACGCCAGTTTAATACCAGTACCAATCAAGAACGCAGCGAACACGTAAAGTACCCAGTGGTATTCCGCCAATAGCTGTGCGCCTAGTGCGATCATAATTGCACGAAGTACCAATGCACCAATTACGCCCCAAAGAAGCGCACGTGGTCTTAGATGCTCAGGAACTTGGTATTGAGCAAAGATCATCGCGAAAACAAATAGGTTGTCTACACTGAGTGATTTTTCTAGCAAGTAACCCGTAATGAATGACACGGTTGCTTTTTGCGCTGTGTAGTCACTATTTGGTGCATAAATGTCCCAGAATAAGTAAATAGAACCAGCAAACAAAAATGCAAGTACAAACCAAAAAACGCTCCAGATTGCCGCTTTTTTAATTGTGACGTTCCCACCACGAGTCTGATAGATATCAATAGAGACGAGAATCACTGTTAGCAGGAAAAAACCCGCATAAGTCGTCATGATTGGCGATGAAAAAAAGGATTCACTATTTGTAGATAATAGAGATTGAGTTGAGTTCATTATTCCTCCGGGCGGAAGAACTTTACAAAGACCTTCCGCAAACAAAACATATCAAGTTCCACGACGGATCTTGATTGTGATTGCGTTGGTCTCGTTGAAGTGAAATATGGGATTTCACCTTTACATACCGGATAGGCTCTTAGCCTAACGAGATGACGACATGTAAACTTGCGCTAACTACTCCCCAAACGCGTGGATAATATTCCCCTATTTGTGTTTCGTCTATTAAAATTTGCACTAGAAATACAAAAAAGGAGCAAATGCTCCTTTCTTATTGATGCCACCCTGTCAAATAGATACTCGAATTGATTCTAAGAATAAATCCGCTAACCAAATTCACGATGGCACTGCGTAGTTACACTGCAAAACGATCAAGTAATAATTCTGCGCAAATTACTATCTTGCGTAAATTACAATCCTGCAGTCGGTATCAAATACACTAACGCAGACCAAACCGATACCCAACCAACCACCGCTACTGCATCTAACCAATCTTTCTTATCCATGCTTATCTCCACAAGAAGTGTGACCTGCAGGAATAAAGCATAAACAATGCCAAATTTATAAACAGCTAGAACTAATAATGTTAAGTGCAAGCATTGACGCTGGCTATCTAAAACACTCCATGCAATTCAGCGGTTCATTGTGTTTAAGAGATTCTGGGTATTCTTGCAAGAACTCAATAAAACAGTCTGCCATAGAATCGGTCGTCACCACGCCATCACCTATCATATCTAAGACGGCGTTATAGCCCTCTTTTCCTTTCATGGTGTAGGCTGACGACGCGCCTCGGTAAATTCGGTCGCGAGACACAGGCTGCCAACCGGATGTTTCAGAGTGTATTTCTAGATGATGAATCCTATGTCCTAAGGGTGCTTCTTTGTGATAACAAAATCTCAAGTTATGAGTATAAGGAAAGCTGCCAGAACCCGTGCCCACAACACCATTATCCAATGCATTGTTGATTGCTCCTTCGAGCATGCCTGCGATCGTTTCACCTTTTACGTCATACACACCAATGGGTACGGCAAACGGTAGTAGTTTTCCGGCAATATCGGCAACGGATACATCACCACTATTGAGTGAATTTCGCACTCCACCAGAGTTGTGGATAGCAAACTCAACTTGATGCCCTTTCTTATTCATCAAGTAGTGAAATGATTGAGCAACCAACGGAGCAAGCTGACTTGGACCTTTCTCATCTGGGATCCGAATATGGCGCAGTGTTGTATCGGCATGAGCAATAACTTGTTGTTGAAGTTTTCGAACTCTCGGCTGGTATTTATCCGTCAGAATGCTCTGCAGCTCAGGATCTTTCTTACACACTGCAATATTAGGGTGATTATTCAAAAACTCACACGCCATATCATGAGCGTCGTCTTGCCCTACTTCACTTAGCTTTGCATCTATAAACAGTCGACGGCCTAACAGCAGTTCGTTTTTACCGTTAAAGTGAGTCACTTTGCCTTCAGCATCGAACTCGATTTCGCAGTGTCCTAAGCTCATGGCGTGGAAACCCGCTTGCACAACATAGGTGTCACCGACTTTCACACCGTAGTCATCGTCTTTGACTAAGCCAATATCAGAGAAATCACCTTGTAAGCGATGACTATGACCACCAACTATGACGCCAATACCTGTTACGTTGGCTGCTAACTCTAAATCAGCTTCGTAACCAAGATGGCTAAGTAACACAATCTTGTTGATGCCTGCTTGATGGATTTGCTCAATGGTCGCTTTTGCGGTTTCTAAAGCATTTTCAAATGGTGTATCGATATCTGGATTAGCAATGCCTGCCATCTTATCGATGCTTAAGCCGAATATTGCAACCTTCTCGCCATCAAACTCTTTCGTTATAAAAGAAGCACTTCGCGTTTCAGTCAGATAAGGCTTAACAATTTCGTTGTCCGCTAAGGTATGAGTTTTATTGATATCCTCATTCGATAGATTCCAGTTACCGGCCAACAGTGGAAATTTGATTCTTTTCGCGAAGATCGCAACGGGCTCATTACCCATGTCTAACTCGTGATTTCCGAGCGTCATTGCGTCAATATTAAGGGCATTCAACAGATCGGCGTTGGCTTTTCCCTTGAATAAAGAGAAGTACAAAGTCCCCTGGAAGCAGTCACCAGCGTGTAGGAACAGGGTTCCAACCTTCTGGCGATTAGCATCTTGTTCAATTTGTTTAAAGCGTGTTGAGATTCGAGCAAAGCTACCAGCACTGACATAAGGTTCAATGATGTGGTTGTTCATTTTAAGTGATAGCTGTAACGAGGTTGGTTCAAAGTATGAGTGGGTGTCGTTGATGTGTGCCAACACTATTTTTGTCGGCTTATTCTTTTTAGTCATATTTTCTTCTCTCTTTGTCCCTTCATACTAGGTCGAGAATCATGACAGAATCGTGAATTTTATGAAACTGCACTGCAAAAAAATTCTCGAGATAGATCAAAAATCCCATTTTGAACCGTATAAATAAACAACGGGTTTTGTGACAGGTGAGCATACCGGATTGGTATTTTTCGATTATGATTAAAGATATCTGTTAGCTTTCAAACAATTAGCAGAGCCTTCCGTTAGGAGTAAGCCTATGCAACTAGAAAGAATCGAGATTTCTGGCTTTCGAGGTATCAAGCGCATGTCTCTTGCGTTTGATGAGCTAACCACGCTTATTGGTGAAAATACTTGGGGTAAGTCTTCATTATTGGATGCCCTTTCCGTCGTTCTCCCTTCAGACGGAGTTCCATATCACTTCGAAATGACTGATTTCCATGTCGATTACTCGGTTTCACATCCACAGTCTCAACACCTTCAAATTGTTCTCGCGTTAAAAGCCAACGATAAAAGCGAGCTAAATGCAGGACGTTATCGCAAACTCAAACCGGTGTGGGTTCAAGACGAGTTTGGTGTTTTTCGTATCTATTATCGAATCAGTGCCACGTTAGAACAATATGAAACGACCACACACTATGCATTTTTGGGGTTGGACGGAAACCCTCTCAAGCTTCATCACTCAGAAAAGCTCGCTCAAGAATTAATGACGTTACACCCTGTAATTCGTTTGAGAGACGCAAGGCACTTCGATCGCCCTTTCAACGGCAATTCACTTAACCACAATGCTCATCTACCGGGTAATGTTCACACTAACACCGTTCATGCTAGTAACGGGCACGCTAATAATGTGAGTGGAAATGGTAACGGCCAGAGTCAAACAACCAATGGTAATGGCAGCAATGGAAACGGAAATGGGCGTCAGGCAAGGATAGAAAAGCGGATCGACAACACCTGCCGCCGCCTTATGGCGATACCCGGACATGTTAATAAAGGTGAAATGCGCAGTAGTCTTGAGTCGATGCAAAGCTTAATAGAACACTACTTCTCATTTAAGAGTGTCTCACGTAAAAATCCGAGAAAACCGCGTGATGGGTTACTTTACTCAGCTGGTGCGAACGACAAGAGCATTCATCAATTGGTCGAAGAGACCAAAAACAAACAAACTCGCTTATTATTCATGGGGTTGCTTAATGCCTATTTGCAAGCAAAAGGGCCAAATGACTTAAGAAGATGTGCTCGCCCTCTTTTGATCCTTGAAGATCCAGAAGGTCGATTGCACCCAACGCACTTGGCAAGGGCTTGGAGCTTGATGCAAAAGCTGCCCATGCAAAAAATCCTGACCACCAACAGTGGCGATCTACTTGCTGCTGTGCCGCTTCAATCGATTCGTCGTTTGGTACGTCAGTCAGATAAAACCATAGCCAACCAGCTCAATGTGAACCACTTCAGCAAAGATGAACTTCGTCGAATTGGTTTTCATATTCGTTTTCACCGGTCCGGCGCTCTGTATGCTCGCTGTTGGTTGTTGGTAGAAGGTGAAACCGAAGTCTGGTTGTTTAACGAGTTAGCCAACCAATGTGGGTATAACCTTGCTGCGGAAGGCGTTCAAATTATTGAGTTCGCGCAGTCTGGTCTTAAAGCGCTCATTAAAGTAGCGCAAGAGTTTGGCATCGATTGGCACGTGGTGACTGATGGAGACGCTGCTGGTAAGAAGTATGCGGCGACTGTGCTATCTAAACTTGGTAATGATCAAGAACGACATCGCCTCACAGAACTGCCTGATAGAGACATAGAGCACTACTTGTACATGAATGGGTTTGAGAACTTTTTCAGAGACATGGTTAAGATTCCTTATGATCACCCTATTCCAGCGAAAAAAGTTGTGGCTAAAGTTCTCAAGAAACACGCAAAACCAGACCTGGCTTTAGCGATCGTGTCTCATTGTGAGAATCAAGGACAAGACTGTATTCCATTGTTGTTGAGATGGACTTTGAAACGCGTGATCACCATGGCAAACGGAAATACCTAGCTTCTTGCTTATCTGATAAGTGCTATTAGTTCTTCTGTTGATAATTTCTTGAATTGATTAAGAAACCAAAAAAGGCACACCAAGTGGTGTGCCTGTATAAATCGATATACAAATTAATTGGGGGTTATCTTGCAAGAGTTCACAGTGACTAAACTAAGGTTAGGTTAACGAATTAAGGCTAGGTTAACGAATTAAGCCTTGGCTTGCTTAGCGTGTTGTTCAACCGCTTCCGAAGATTGAGTCGATTTTTCGTGAAGCCAAAGCCCCGTTGCTTTCATCAAGTATCCAAAGACACCACCAAGCAGTAAAGATGGCACGACAAGTTGCCAATCGCCGCCTGCTGCAAACGTCGCGCAGCAACCAATAAAGGTCCCTGGGATATAACCTAGCCACGCTTGTTTGGCTTGAATACACATAAAGAAAGCGACAATAGCGGTAATCATATAGCCTAAAATCTCTAACCCTGCGAAGGTTGAGCTTTCGATAATCACCATTGCCCAGAATACACCTGTCATGTTGGTCAGTAAGCTGCCTGCTAGTCCTTTAACACCGCCCGTTGGCGAAGCAAAATAACTTGTGCAACCTAAGAAACCGGCCCATGACAGCAAGCCGAAAGAGATAGCTATCCATCCCCATAGACCTGACAAAATACCTGTTGTTAATGAAATCGCGACTAATGTACTCATACTATTTCTAAAGCCTAATTACGAAATTCATCGCACCGGATTTAGCCTCACTTAAAATCAAGTAAGCATATTATGGGAAGAACGCCTTCTTTTAGCCGATCATGATCACATTAATAATGTACACGAATGTGCATTTATCACCAGATAGAGACCGGAATCGCTTATTCAACACATTGGGTTATAAGGGGCTGTTAACCTTTCGAGCTTTATTTTGCAGCTCTTGTGGGAAATTTATACAAGGCAGAGGCTTTGATGTGTAGTTAGCCTACATGAAAAGGCGATAACGCAGTAGAAATGAACCACAAGGACTGCCCGAAGGGTTCGGTTAAAATCGCTTTATGCTTTGTTGAAGAATATTTGCTTAAAATGACTAGGCTACATACTCTTCGCCGCGCCTAAAACGATTTTACCTCGAACAAAACTTAACCACGAAAGGTCAACAGCCCCTAGCCTTTATCAAATTACCGTTATAGAACCGACGGCTTACCTTTCATCATGCGCTTGCCTTCTCGCTTAATACATTCAGCAAGTGGGTTTTCTGCCATATCAGCACGCCAAATAAACGAAAGCGTACGTTCCATTTCAAGCTCAGGAACATTCAAAGTAACGAGCTGGCCAGATTCAACAAACTGCTCGACATCGAGATAAGGTAAACACGTTAAATATGGGCCGTTTGCTACCAAACTTCTTAAAACAGGAACGTGTTCATATTCTCGCCAAACATCAAGATCACCAATTAAATGATGAATAGAGCTATCAAAAACTTTGCGAGTACCTGAACCATGTTCACGCAATACCCACTTCGCTTGTTCTAGTTGCGCCAAACTGACACGTTCACGCTTTGCAAATGGGTGATGAGCCGATGCAACCACCGTTAAATGGTCGGTACACCACACTTCTTGATGAACTCGGTTATCGTCGCAGCGACCTTCGATAACGCCAAGGTCATATTGGTAATCTAATACGCCATCTATAACCGCATCGGTACTTTGTACACCAAGCGAGATTCGCATCTCAGGAAAGTCGTTATCAATAATACTGATGAGGTCTGGAACCAGGTGTTCTGCCGGGGTTTGGCTCGCACCGAGTTTGAGCTCTCCACTCAATAAATGCTGCTCGTAAAACCCCATTTCAATTTGCTGTGCATCTTGCAGTAAACGCTTCGCTTTTGGCCTAAGCCACATGCCCCAATGAGTGAGCGCCATTTGCTTGCCCTGCCTTTCAAACAAAGGCCTGCCGAGCATTTTTTCCAACTGTGCAAGAGACATACTTGTCGCCGACTGAGTCAATGCAAGCCTATCAGCTGCCTGACTTACGCTTCCCGAATCTGCTACCGCGTCAAAGACGGCGAGTTGCTTTAATGAATAACGCAAAATCTATCCTTAATTCTTTTAATAACTTATGTCCTGCTGCTCGTTTTTTGTTAAGCCGATGAGCAATCAATTTCATTCTACGCCTAACCAAATCTATATCAATATTTTTGATGTGGTTTCTAAAAATTATCAATTTTACCTCTACCCCTCAACACCCTAATCTGGAATGGCAGGACACAACGAGCCCTGCAAAACATTACTGATTAACCATTACGGATTAACCAAGTCATTAACACTAGGAATTACACATGACGGATTGTTCAAGGGGGGGATATGGCAACCAGCACTTCTGAAAATCAGCAACTGTTCTCGCCAACAGAAATGATGGCGGAAGCCGAGAAATTTGCATTAAGCAAAGCAAATAAAACCAGCAGCATGACATTGAGTTTGGCAATCATGGCTGGCGCATTCATTGGGCTTGCTTTTTTATTCTACATCACGGTGACCACAGGTAGCGCTGATGCAGGATGGGGATTAAGTCGCTTAGCCGGTGGTCTTGCATTCAGCATGGGGTTAATCCTGATTGTTATTTGTGGTGGCGAGCTGTTTACCAGTTCGGTGTTATCAAGCATTTCATGGGCTAATAAGCAGATAACCTTCACCAAGATGCTGTCTATCTGGGGCAAGGTATATGTTGGCAACTTTATCGGTGCCATGTTCCTACTGGCTTTGGTAAGCGCAGCAGGCTTATATCAACTGGATGGCGGGCAATGGGGCTTAAACGCTCTAAACATTGCTCAACACAAGCTACACCACAGCCCTGTTCAAGCTTTCGCTTTGGGTGTGCTTTGTAACTTACTAGTTTGTTTAGCAATTTGGTTAACGTTCAGCTCAGCTAACGCCATGACTAAAGCCATGATGACCGTATTACCCGTTGCAATGTTCGTTAGCTCAGGCTTTGAACACTGTGTGGCGAATATGTTCATGGTTCCATTAGGCATCACAATTCAAGCATTCGCACCAGAGAGTTTTTGGATGCAAATTGGCGCAACATCAGCCCAGTATGCAGACCTGAACATCATGAAATTTGTCACCGCAAACTTAATACCAGTGACATTCGGCAACATTGTAGGTGGTGGGGTATTGGTCGGCTTAGCCAATTGGAGTATCTACCGTCGCCCGCAGCTTAAAGCGGCAAAAATTACAGCAATAACTCAAACAACAGAAATTACGTCAGTTAAGGAAACCACTATGAACACTACAACTACTATCAAGCAAATCATGAACACTCAACCAATTACACTGAGCGTAGAAATGCCTACTTCAGTGGCGATTGATTCACTTTTAGATGCTCAACTTGTTAGCGCTCCTGTTTGCGATGTTGAAGGCCGCCTAGTAGGTATCCTCTCTGTTCACGACGTAATGGTTGACCTTTGGTGCCAAGACTACATTCCGACTAAAGGTCAAAAAGTAGTAGACCTAATGAGCCGTGACGTAGTGGCTATTGATGCAAACGACAAACTGGTCGATGTTGCTGAGTTCCTATGTATCGATAAAGAACAACTGTACCCGACAACAAGCATGGGCTATGCCACTCGCCTGACCTCTCTTTCTTTAGAAGAGCGTGCAAAAGCGATGAAAGTAAGCCAACCACATATGCTTCCAGTGCTAGAAAATGGCGTAATGGTCGGTGTGATGACTCGCACTGAAGTTATGCAAGCACTACGTCCAATCTACGGCGACCGCCTAAACGTGGTTCCAAAGGCTGAACTAGAAACGGCTTAACTAGCGACTGTTTACAAAGCAAGCGTTTCATTAGAAACAAAGTAACGAATCGTAGGCTGAACTATTAGGGATTAGTCGTTCAGCTAGATAACTCAGTCATTGCAACGTTGACTGGCAGAGGTAAATGGCGGCTTAAGACGCAGTAAAAGGTTTGACACAAAACAGACCTAAACGCGTGGCCATTTACCTCAATAAAAAAGGCGCAAAGTGAAAACTTTGCGCCTTTCTCTATATTCTAGCTGCTTTGCTACTTTCCATATGACTAAATAACCGGCTAACGCTGCCCTATCTCGTATCGACTAGGATTTTGATCTTTCTAAATATGTTGATAGCGATTATTGATAGCTAGATTACTTCTTTACACCTTCAACATGCAGATCCATGTCTACATAGCTTGAAGCGCCCATTACTGGGATATTGAAGTCAGCAAGCTCTAGACGAGTTGTACCAACGAAACCAGCACGCTCACCGCCCCATGGGTCTTGACCAGCACCGATGAATTCAGCTTCGATAACGATAGGCTTAGTTACACCGTGAAGTTTAAGGTCACCCATAACTTCAAGTTTGCCGTCGCCTTTATCAACCACTTTTGTGCTGTTGAATGTCGCATCAGAAAACTTACCAGCATTGATGAAATCACCGCTACGGATGTGCTTATCACGCTCTGCGTGGTTTGAGTCAAGGCTAGTTGTATCAACCGTTACGCTGATTTTAGACGCTTCAACGTTGCTCTCGTCAAATGAGAAGTCACCTGAGAATGTGTTAAAACGACCTTGGATAAAGCTGTAACCTAGGTGGCTAACTTTGAAGTTAACTGAAGCATGCGCACCTTTTGTATCAATCACGTAATCAGCGGCGTTCGCAGCGAAAGGCATTGCCATAGCAAATGCTAATCCTGTAGCGATAATTGACTTTTTCATTTTGAAGCTCCTATCATTTTTCGTAGCGTATCGTCTTTGTCGATAACGTGGTGTTTTATCGCCGCTAAGGCGTGCACTGATGCCATAATGATCAGTACCCATGCAGCATAGTAGTGAACCGTTCCTGCGAGATCAGATTGGTTTGCAAATAGTTCACCCATACTTGGTACAGTGAACCAATTGAATACCTCGATCCCACGGCCATCTGATGTCGAAATCAAATAACCTGAAATAAATAAAACCGCTAAGTTAATGTACATAAATCCATGAGCGATCTTCGCCGCTACAACTTCATAGCTTTTACCTTCCACATTAGGTGACGCGGTAACTAGCTTCCAAAGCAAGCGGATAATGGTAACGGCAGCCAAAAGAATACCTACCGAACGGTGATAGTCTGGTGCTGTTTTGTACCACTCACTGTAGTAAGAAAGATCAACCATCCATAGGCCTACACCAAATAGGCCAAATATTGTGAGTGCTGAGATCCAATGCATTGCTCTTGCTAAAGGATTGTAATTTTTGACGTTGTTGTTCATGCATCTCTTCCGAATGTTAACGTATCGTGTAGTTTTGAAAAGCGTACCCTACACCAAGTTTGCGTAACATATTATTTACCAAGTTTTACATTAGTTACATCATTTCAAATTAAACGAGTTATTCAAAAATTTTGAACAAGTTGCTTTATGGACAAATTTCTTTGTCGAACAATCGCTTGCTGAGTTATATCTCAACAATTTGTTCAATTTCATAGAGCTCATCTGAGATATCTAACATCTTACGTTCCATCACTTTTTGAGCGTCTTCTATCCCCTTGTTGTAATACACGGCCCCAAACTTTTTACTGATGAAATCGACTAAGAATTCAGTGTCGAACTGACCAAGATCTACATCGAGCTCATCTTGTAGATACTTTTGAAGTGTATGAGTGAGTTCGGATTTTTGCTTTGAATCTAATTGAATGGTCATGAATGTGTCCAAATAAAGAGTAAGTAAAACAATTGTGATTAGCTGACTAAGCTATAATTTCGTTAGCTCACTGCAACTCTGCCAATCAGTTCAAGTTTTCTAACTAGCTATAATTCCTCATAATTTAGTTTACAGACCTGTAGAGTGCCAGTGCTATCCATAAAATCGCTCAGTAATGGTTAATTTTGATAGAGGGATCAAGAACTCGCACTTTGACAATAGGTAATGCCGCCGAAATTACCGTACTATTGCCCATCAATAAGATAGCAACCGTGTATAAGAGGCTTCATTGTTATTAGATCTGGTGATTAAAAGCGTCAATCAGTTTCAAGACGATTGCTTGAAACTTTGTGAACGTCATTACCCTACCGTACACAATCAAGGGATCAGTGAACATCACATAGGCAAAGCGTTTGCGAGACGAATGGAGCACACTTTCGTTAGCTTCAATCATGCAAGCAACGTAAGCCCACTAGAAATGCTCTCTTCTGGTGAAACGCCACGACACTTCCGAATCTCTTCTGAAATTGGTACCGTTTGGATGATTAGCCACCATATGGTGAGCGCAGGAAAGACTTGTCGTAAAAAGTTGATGCTGGACATTCATAACTGGCAGCAAGAGTACGGATTTGCCATTCAACCCAATGACCTATTGATTATTGTCTCCGACCATTGGATAAGTCGAAGCAAAAACAGTGGTGAACTCTTGCATTGGTGGATGGGGGAACTCCCAGACCAGATTAGCGACTACAGCCTACAAGGTATCACGCTAAGAGAGAGTGATACTCAATTCGCAGATGATTTAAATAGTAACTTCAAAATCAGTCCGTGTTTTATCCGATTCGCTCACCCGCTAAAACGCTCTGGAAATCAACAACTAGTTCGTAAATACCTGCAACTTTATGCGGTAATACAATGGCAGTAAAATACAAGCCAATTTTCAATTTGATATATAACGTAAATAATTATACTTACACTATTATTTTATAAAATAACACCTATATTCCACTCATTTATTATCCGGATTCTCCAGTTTACTAATTAATAACTTAACAACCTCAATATTAATTTTGAGAGACAGACATCATTTTTATGTAACCACAAAGATCTATTTATTTTATTATTTTGATACTCACCCAGAATGTAAGCCTTTAACCATATTTATTTCAGGTGTATACGTGTTAAGGCTTTATATTGATAGGGTTGATATGATATAGGTTACTCAGACATTAAATTCACTGAACCTATTAAACAAGCTAAGTAATATGTATCCTTGATACATAATGACCTTTATCATCCTGATTTTTCGCTGACTTTAATTATTTAAATGTTACCGTGACAAATTAATTTTTATTAATTGACAATTTATCAACACCTGTCAATATTATGACAACTGTGACGTATATTCTCGTCACTGAATAAACACCTTTTATTAGCGATTATGATTTTATCAGACAGAAGTGAATTTATTAGTTGTATATCTGTGGATGCCGATATGCAGTTTATTGCGAAATACCAAGACTTAACACTTAAAAGTGTCTACCAACCTATATTTGATTCTTCTTTGACTCAGATAGGTGTAGAGGCTTTGGTTCGTATTTCCAATTGTAAAGGTGATGTCGTTCGCCCAGATCACTTCTTCCATTCAGACGAAACCTCATACACAGACAAAATCAACGTAGAGAGACTGAGCCGAGCCATTCACATCCGTAACTTCGCACAATCGACGGTCCGTCACTTAAACCTTTTTTTGAACGTACTTCCAAACGTTGGTGAGTTGTTTGCATCAGAAAAAGTAAAAGACACTCTGTTAGCTAAACGTCTTCACGAGCTTAACTTATCGTGCGAACAAATCGTCATGGAGTTGGTCGAACTTAATGTAGAGAGTGAAGAACGCTTAAAAAACGCGGCCCACTCACTTGCAGATAATGGTTTTCAAATCGCGGTTGATGACTTTGGAGCACAGGCGTCAACAGAGCAACGTGTTCGCCATATCACTCCTCATATCATCAAAATCGATCGCTCTGTGATGTTGGATTTTGAAAACGGTGATACTCAAAAAATGGAGTTAGTAGTTAAGCTTGCCAACCAAATCGGTGCAAAGACGGTCATCGAAGGGATAGAAACCCAACAGCAACTGACTGCGATGCAAAGTTTAGGCTTCGATATGTATCAAGGCTATCACTTAGCCATACCAAAGCCGATTGAGTTGGATATCCGCCTAGCAATCTAGAATCTAGCCCCTATTCTCTATTCTCTATTCTACAGGAAACCGCTTTACCATTGGTTAGCGGCTTTTTAATACCTATCTCTTTCTTAACGCAACGCTCGCTGACGCTATAGTCTCTTAGCACGATCTTGTATCGCCAAGTCACACCCATAAAAAAGCCCAGTCAAAATTGACTGGGCTGGCTTAAAAGAATCTGTTTTATATCAATCCCTAATAACCCGCAGTGGACGGTTTGATTCTATATAGAATGGCGAACATCACTGGTACTACTATTAGCGTTAGTACTGTAGCAAAGCCTAAGCCTGCCATGATGGTAATCGCCATCGAGCCGAAAAATGCATCGAATACCAAGGGAATCATGCCCAAGATAGTCGTTAGTGCTGCCATAGATACCGGTCGTACACGACTGATCGCGCTATCGATAACCGCTAGATATGGGTCTTTGCCTGTTGAGAGTTCAGTGTTTATCTGGTCAAGCAGGACGATACCATTTTTCAAAATCATGCCACTTAAGCTCAGTAAGCCTAGGAAAGCCGTGAAACTGAATGGCATATTGGTACCTAACAGACCAATCGAAACACCAATGATAGAAAGTGGTACCGTAAACCAAATCACAAGCGGCTTACGAACCGAGTTAAACAAAAGCATGGTAATAATAAACATCAGCAAGTAACCCATTGGTAGTGAACCAAATAGAGATTCTTGTGCATCTTTAGAGCTTTCGTATTCGCCGCCCCAACTGATGCTGTAACCTTCTGGTAGAGCCAATGCTTCTACTTGTGGTTTCACACGAGCAAACAAACTCGCGGGTGTTTCATCACCCAATACATCGTGGTCAGCCAATACGGTTAGCGTACGCTTTCTATCACGACGTTGAATCAGTGGCTCAGACCATTGAAGCTCAACCCCATCGATCACTTGTTCTACGGGAATGTAGGTTTGCAGTGATGGGCTCCAAATCTTCACATTGTTCAGTGATTCAAAGTCAAAACGCTCTTCTTCAGGTAAACGCGCAACGATAGGTAACATATGAGTACCATCACGCAGTAAACCGATGTTGTAGCCACCAAACGCCATTTGTAACGTTTCAGAAAGGTCAGTTTTTGAAATGCCAAGACGACGTGCCTTTGACTCGTTAAATAGCGGCACTAGCTCTTTAGTGCGTTCACGCCAGTCGTGACGAACATTTCGTGAGCCTGGGTCCGCTAACAAGATATCTTCTACTTCAACCGCAATACTGCGTAAGATTTGTGGGTCGGCACCACTAATACGAGCCTCGATTTTTGAAGCTGGTGACGGGCCAAACTCAATCAATTTGAATTGGAACGTAGGTTGTTCAAATTTGTTGGCTAAGTCCTTGTCTAACTCTTCTAGGACTTCGAACATGGTGTCACGGTCAGTCGTTCTAACTTGTAGCTGACTGTAGGCTTCGTAACTTTTCTCTGGTTGGTATGTCAGCGCGAAACGTTGCATGCCTTGGCCAACTGTTGTGGTTACAAACTCCACGTCATCTTGTTGACGAATGTAGCTCTCAACCTTTTCAGTTTGTTTGATCGTTTCACGTACATCCGTACCTTCTGGCATCCACATGTCTACATAAAACATTGGCGTATTTGATGGCGGGAAGAACTGCTGCTTCACCATACCAAAACCAACAATCGAACCAGCTAGCAGAGCAATCATACTGACGACAGTTAGCCATCTAAATCGAAGCGCTACTTTCAGGCACGCACCAAATACAACGAACAAGATGCCTTTGTAAGGGTCTACGTTTTCATCAACCTTGTCTTCTTCTTTAAGCAGCATCTCAGCAAGGAATGGCGTTAGTGTTAGTGCTGTTACCCAACTCAAAAACAGTGAGAAACACAGTACCCAGAACAGCGAACCCATGAACTCGCCCGTTGCATCTTTCGACAAACCAATTGGTGCAAAAGCGGTAATAGCAATAATGGTCGCACCCAATAGTGGCCATTGCGTTTGTGTCACGATGTCTTTTGCTGCTTGAAGCTTAGTCTTTCCTTTCTTCAAGCCAACCAGAATACCTTCAACGACAACAATCGCGTTGTCCACCAGCATACCGAGAGCGATGATAAGTGCACCCAGTGAGATACGGTGCAGTTCAACATCGTTGTAGTCCATCAGGATGAAGGTTCCAAATACCGTCAATAGAAGCACTAGACCGATGATCAAACCACTGCGTAAACCCATTGCGAACAGCAGAACAATAATAACGATGGCTACCGCTTCAACTAGGCTGATTAAAAAGTCAGCCACTGATTTGTCTACTTCTTGCGCTTGGTTGTAGAAGTAGTTCAGCTCTACACCGGCAGGCTTAATGCTTTCTAAACGATCCAGTTCCGCATCCAATGCTTTACCAATTTCGACGACGTTTACGCCTGAAGAGAACGCAATACCTAGGTTGATCGCTGGTTTGCCATTGTAAGTTAATACGTTACCTGGCTTTTCTTGGATACCGCGAGTCACTTCAGCGACATCTTTCAAGCGAATGAGGTTGCCCGTATCACGACCATGAATGATCAGGTTTTCTAACTCTTCAACCGTGCTCAAAGTGCCGTTAGGCTTGATCGTTAGGCTTTGACCATTCAGCATCACCTCTCCAGCCGAAACCACACTGTTTTGTTGTGCTAACAGTGACGTTACCATCGACATATCTAGGTTTAGAGCCGCTAAACGCTCAAGTGACATCTCAACAAACAATTGCTCTTGTTGGTCACCCGCAATACTTACTTTGCCAACACCGTCAACTAGTTCGATTTCACGCGTTAGGTAATCTGCGTACTGTTTTAGCTCGACATAATCGTAGCCATCACCGGTCAGCATGATCATCACACCAAATACGTCACCAAAATCATCAATGATCTGAACAGAGTTAACACCACTGGGTAGTATTGGCTGTAGATCGTTGATTTTACGACGCATTTCATCCCAGATTTGGGGCAACTCGTCTGGACCGTAGTCCATCTTCATGCTGACCATAATTTGAGACATACCATTCGACGACGTTGAAGTGATCTTGTCGATATAAGGCAGTTGTCGTATCTCTTTTTCAAGTGGATACGTTAACTCTTCTTCAACTTCCATAGACGTAGCGCCAGGGTAAGTTGAAATAATCATTGCATCTTTAATGGTAAAAGCTGGGTCTTCTAAACGGGATAGGTTGCCAAAAGACGACACACCGCCAATGGCCAAAATGACTAGAAACAGCCAGCTGATTACTTTGTTTTTAATTGAATATTCTGCGATGTTCATTCTGCTTTTCCTGACAATTCGATTCCGTCACGGAGTTTTCTTAGATTCGAGTTTACGAGTCGATCACCTTGCTCAACACCATGAGCGATTAATGCGCCTTGGCCACTGATTTTGTCGACTTCTACTTCGCTTTTGAATGCTTGTCCGTCTTCCATTTTCCACACATAGAACTGATTAGCTTCAGAGCCCGCTTCTAGCGTTGTCATTGGTAACTGGTAACCTTGAACATCACTCAGACCCGCTTTCGCCATATCCACATTGACCGTAACGCTCGTGCCCGGCAGAATTTCACTTTCAGGCTGCTGCATCTGCATCCAAAACTCGTAGGTACGTGATTGTGGGTGCAATTCGCTAGTGTGCTCTAGATACGTCAGAGGGTATTCCCCCGAGTGACCTCCAAAAGTTGCTTGTGGGCGGTAACTGCTCGAACGCATGTCTGGGCTGATCGACGCCAAGATCGAATCTGATACTTGAATTCGCACATACACCTTATCGTTCTGGTACACACTCAGGAGTGTTTCTCCAGGAGTCGTGTTTTCGAATCGTTGCTTATCGACGGTTGAAACTGTTCCTGAGAATGGCGCTAAAAGCTCTGTGTAACTTAACTTGCGTTTTGCTGCCGCCAAATTCGCCGATGCTAGTTTGTAGTTAGCCGTCAGTTGGTCGTGTTCTGATTGCGATAACATCTTGCTGCCAAACATCTCCGTACCACGGGCCAACTGTTTGCTCGCCAGTTTGAATTGAGATTTAGCATCAGTTAGATCTTGAAGGTACGTTGCGTTATCTAAGGTGGCTAATAACTGCCCTTTTTCGACTTTGTCACCGGCTTCCACCAATACTTGTTGAATTTCGCCTGCAAGCTTAAATGCCAACGGTGTAAGTTCTGCAGGCATCACCTGTCCATTAAAACTTCTGAACTGATCAGTCAGCGGCGCGCCAACGTCAAAGGTAGAAACCAATAAAGGCGGTTGTTCACGGTGTACCGCTTCATTGTTACAGGCTTGAAGTAACAAAACCGACGCGACAACAACTGATAATTTTAAAAGGTTCATTAAATACCCCCCTCACGAAGCCAAGCTTTTACTTGCTGTCCGCCAGATAACACATCCACACCTGCTTCAACGATAAGATCACCAGAAGAAAGACCTTCTATAACTTTACCTTGCTCATCAAGCAGGACTTGTACTTTAGAAATCGATCGAGAGTCTGGGTTATAGCGCCATAGCTCGCCATGGTCAGCTTGTTTGGTTAGCCAAGCTGAATCAACAATGCCAATACCGTAGTCTGACTTACTCTTCTGAACTTCAACTTGCGCTGTCATTCCAGAAAGTAGATTGATGCCTACCGGCTTGTCGATAGATACAACCGCTTGGTAGCTGTTGGTGTCTTCATCTGGTTGTGTAGAGATCTCTTTAAAACGCGTTGGGATACGAATACCGCGGTGGCTATCCATTACAACCCACATGTTTGAGCTCGTTAGGTCTTGAATAGAGCGGTCTTCAAGCTTAGATACCGGAATAGAGAACGTCACATCCATTTCACTGTGATTCAAAATATTAAGAACTGGCTGCTTTTCAGCAATTAACTAATATTGCTTACCAAACACCATCGATACCACGCCATCGAATGGAGCAACTAATGTGGTGTAACCAAGGTTTGTTTTTGCTTGTTCCAACTCAACGTCAGCGGCAGTAAAGGTGTTGACGGCTTGGTCGTAGTAATCGGTACTGACTAACTTTTTCGAATACAGCTCAGAAGCTTGCTTGTATTGGCTGTTCGCCAAGTCAAATTTAGCTTGAGCTGCATCAACGGCAATACGGTAATCCGTCGCGTCTAATGCGGCTAGCACCTGACCTTTCTTAACTTCTTGTCCCATACGAACATCAAAAACTTCGATATCGCCACCCACTTGAAATGAAAGCGCAGCACGGTCGGTTGCATCCACTTTTGCGATAAAACTATCAAGCTCGATATCTGCCTGCAGAGGAATCTCAAATAACTTTACAGGCTTGATTACCTGCTCACTTTCCTCTGATTGAACTTTGTTACATCCAGTTAGAGAGCCTGCGAGCAATAGTGCGGCAATAAGCGCGCCCGTACGCTTGGTCGGTATCGCTTTGATAGACAAATTGGATTGCATGATGCTTCTCCATTTAATTATTATGATTTATTACACAGGTGGGCAGTATATTTATTATTAAAGAATTCTCAAGCTTTACTTTCCACCTGTGCAGTATTTTTTATTTCAAGGAAAACAGTGTAGAATGTGGTAATCAGGTAAATGTAGAAATGAAGATGACTGAAAAGAAACAAGGCAGAAGAAGCGCGAAAGACGCTGAAGAGACGAGATTTTTGATCATGGGTGTAGCTGCGGATATGTTCTGCGAGCATGGTTATGACAGTGTTTCTCTTCGTAACATCAGTGAGAAAGCAGGCGTATCTCATAGCCTTATTCGCCACCACTTTGGTAGCAAAGAGAAAATTTGGCATGCTATAAGTGATTGTTTACATGATTATTTTCAGTCATACATTGCTAAAATCGTAGAAGAGTTACCAAAAGGCGTCGCACCAAACATTGCTATCTATTTATTCAGTATGCGCCTCTTTAGCAACATGATTCACTCACGCAAACCTATGCAACTTATCACCGACTCTGTTCGCCAAAAAGACAACTTGGTCGATTACTTTATCGACAATGTTGGTGATATCGAAAAACAAATTAATATGTTGGCAGATGAATATAATGATGCGAATCCAGATAATTTGATCAACATTTATGAAATTAAATGGCAAATGATCATGTATGCGCACGGAGCGGTATGCCTTACTCCTTTCATGGAAAGCACATGGAATGAAGGCGACATGCAATCGACACCTGAAGAAGCATTGTTAAATCATTGGCAATTGTTCAACAAGCAAATGATCAGCACCTTCAATATCACTGATGAATGGGTATTGAATACAAGTTCGATTGAAGAACTTATTTATGAAGTCCCTTGTGTGTGGAAATGTGAACACTAGCAAAACAAACACTAAAATCGCGGCTTCAAGTTTCACGCTTAATGCTTAATGCTTAATGCTTAATGCTTAGTGCTTAAAACGAAAACGAAAATGCCCCGCTACTGAATATATCAGTAGCGGGGCATTTTTATGTCTGAGTGAGTCTGCTTATGTTTTAAACGATTCAACCAGTAGCAGGTTTAGCGACGCGCTTTACCGCGATTTTGATGAATCTTAAGTTTCGCTTTCATCTTACGTTTTTCTGATGAACGACTTTTACTGCGACCACCTCGATCGGGGGCTATATCTTTTTCTAGGCTTGGTTCAAAACCCTCTAGCCACTCTTGAGGCAAGCGAGTATCAAGTAAGCGTTCAATGTCACCCAGAAGATAAGCTTCATCCTGGCTCATCAAAGAGATCGCTAAACCACTATTGCCAGCACGGCCAGTACGACCAATACGGTGAACGTAGTCTTCCGCTTTAAATGGCATATCGTAATTGACAACTTGTTCTAGCTGCTGGATATCAATACCTCGAGCTGCCACGTCGGTTGCAATTAGCGCGCGTACTTTGCCTGATTTGAAATCATCCAGTGCTTTTTGGCGCGCACCTTGGCTCTTATCACCATTGATTGATGCCGCTTTAATGCCATCTAGCTTAAGCTCTTTAACTAGAGCATCGGTACCCTGCTTAGTCTTAGTGAACACCAACACTTGTTGCCAGTTCTTTGAGCCAATCAAATAAGCCAATAATTCACTCTTGCGCGATCTATCAACGGGATAAACCATCTGGGTAACGGTGTCAGCGGTACTGTTTTTTGGCGTCACTTGAATTTCGCTTGGCGACTGCATCATTCGATGTGCCAGAGCTTTAATTTTGTTATCAAACGTCGCAGAGAAGAACAGAGTCTGTCGCACCTCATTCATACGAGAAAGAATGCGTTTGATATCAGGCATGAAACCCATATCTAGCATGCGGTCTGCTTCATCCAGTACCAACACTTCAGTGTGGCTCAACATGATGTTCTTAGTGAACATATGGTCGATAAGACGGCCCGGAGTCGCGACAAGAATATCAGCTCCACCGCGTAGGTTTTCAGTTTGAACCTTCATACTAACGCCGCCGTAAGCCACCACGACTTTGATGTCGGTGCCCTTTGCGTAGCTGGTTACGTTATCGAAAACCTGTTGCGCTAGTTCACGTGTTGGTACCAACACAAGCGCACGAACTAGCTTCGGGTTTGGAATAACGTTGTCTTTTGTCTCGATTAATCTTTGGATAATTGGCAAACCAAATGCGGCCGTTTTACCTGTACCCGTTTGAGCACCAGCTAATACATCTTTGCCTTCTAATACCAATGGAATCGCTTGCTCTTGAACACTGGTAGGAGCCGTAAAGTTAAGCTCTGATAGCGTAGCAAGAAGATGCTCAGATAATCCTAGTTGGTTAAAAGATTTTGTAGATTCAGACATAGTATGATGCTCAAAGATTAAATAGGCGCGGATTGTAGCAAACCTGCATTACGCTGTTTACCTTTCCTTTTGATTTTTCTTCATTTGAAGCGAATTAAACTGCTTCGCTTCTTCTAAAACACTAGGATAAAGCTCATGAAAGTGACACTGCAACGTGTTGTAGTGATGTTCTAGGTCGTGATAGCAAGATTTAAGCATCCCAAGCTTTGGCCGTCTCAAAGCCATGCGTTGCAATACCACCTCAATGGAAGGCATGTCTTGATAACTTAGCAACCAACGTTGTTCTGCCATTTTCTGGTGAACAGTAATGAAGTGCTCAGGCCAATGAGGCTCTTGATGTTCAAAGATCTGTTGATGGCTGTCTACGCAAAAGCGCTCAAGTGATTGCGTTGAGAACTGAGCCCAATGATTGGCTAAGCAGTGATCCCAAAATACATCGAGTGCGATAGGTGCAAAGCGTCGTGTTTGGTGTGAGAAAAGCGATTTTGCAGAACGAGATACATCATGATGATCAGTATAGCTATCAACGAATCGATGAAGTCTTATTCCGTCTGAAAGTGAGTTTGAATAGTATTTACTAGGGTCGCCTTTAACGAAGTCACCTAACAGATTACCCGCTAAGTTACTTTTACAATGCTTGGCGATGTGGAGGTGTGCGAGAAAGTTCATTGAACCTCATTAAAGTATCGAGAACTAAGTAACATGGTAAACGTACTCGTTTATCTTCGCGAACTTTAATGAGGATAGTTTTGTTATGACGTGTGAGCGAATGAGATTTGCTCAGTTTAAGAATTGTTTAATTTGAGAACGTTGAACTACAGAAACCTTTAGCTCAGTAAAACCTAATTAAAGATTTTAAAAACTTAGTTCGAAGACTTGAAAAGCTCTTCTGCTAATTGTTTAACCGTCTGTTCATAGTCAGATAAATCGATACCAATTTCCATAGCATCTAACAACTCTAGACTTTCGTCATTATAAGATTGGTCACTCATAGTGCCCCCTCTATTCCTTGGTGTGGACATGTTGTCCGATTAACTAGTGCACCATCTTGGACTTATATTATGTCACTTTGATGAACGCACTCTACTCTACCCATTCCATATTTATAGCTTGAAGCTACTCGCGATCATTAACGCTTGTTTTACGCTAAAGGGGCATACGCGAACGACATATGTACTGTCACCTTACACCAATTACAACAAATTACCCTATAAATTTTGATGCAAATCACACTCAAACGTTTGCTTAAGCATTTTTAGTTCCTTACGCACCAATCGCTGTACATATTTATATACAGTGGATATTTTTAATTACATTAAACATTGCATTTGGAATTAAACTCAATCAAGATACTTGAAAATCGAGATATTCTTTGGGTTTATTCTCTTAGACCAGAAGAAACACAACGAAAACCCACCCTAACGTAAAGAATTATATACAATGAATAAATCAAAGGTTTTTGGTAGTACTTTGATCATTGCAGGCACAACCATTGGTGCCGGCATGCTCGCTCTTCCACTCGCATCTGCAGGAATTGGCTTTTCAACCTCACTATTTCTAATGCTTGGCTTATGGGCTCTCATGGCCTTCACCGCATTATTAATGGTAGAGCTTCATCAATTCGCTGAATCGGACGCAACTCTACACACGTTAGCTCACACGATTTTGGGAACGAAAGGAAAGTGGATCGCAAGCTTCGCCGTGATGTTTCTTTTCTACGCTTTGTGTGCCGCATACATTGCAGGTGGCGGTGCGCAGTTTAACCAACGTATCTCGGATATCGCAGGGATTGAACTCAATGGCCAAGTCACTACACTCCTATTTACACTGTTAGTTGCTGGAGTTGTGACGATTGGTACACACAGTGTTGATAAAGTTAACCGCGTTTTATTCGGACTTAAACTGATTGCGATGGTACTGGTACTCAGTTTCCTTGCACCAAACATCTCCTCTCAATACCTAATGAGCATGCCTTTGCATCAAGGCCTGATTGTTGCTGCGATACCGGTTGTGTTTACCTCTTTTGGTTTCCACGGCAGCATCCCTTCAATTGTTCGATACCTGGATGGTGACGTTCGCTCTTTACGTAAGGTCATGATTATTGGCTCTGCACTGCCTTTGGTCATCTATGTTTTCTGGCAGAGTGTTACGTTGGGTGTGGTTAGCCAAGAGCAATTATTGTCTGATACTAGCTTGGGTGCGCTTCTAGTCTCACTATCGCAAACTGTTCATCAATCCAACCTGAGCGTGATCGTCGGTGTGTTCGCGGACCTTGCACTTCTTACTTCTTTTATTGGCGTAAGCTTGGGCTTATTTGAATTCATGGGTGATTCTCTAAGCAAGAAACTAGGCAATGCCAAACGCGTTAAAACGGCCGCTATCACTTTTTTACCACCATTAGGTTTTGCCTTGTTCTACCCACAAGGTTTTATCATGGCTTTGGGTTACGCTGCCATTGCACTTTCAGTGCTCGCAATTCTGCTGCCGACAGTGATGGTATACAAAGTTCGTTACACAGATTTATTAATAAAACCTCACGCTACAGAATCAACTTACCAAGTGTTAGGTGGAAGCAAAGCGCTGTTTTTAGCGGGTAGCGTTGGCGTGTTTATCATTGCAATTCAAATCCTTATTTCAGTAGGGTTATTACCATCATTAGGCTAATAAACCCATCGAGAGCAAAAATACTTGATTGATGTCTCATGAACGATATATTGGTATCATGAATTTTCATAATTAATCGATCGGAATCACATTTTTATTAAGGTCGGTTATTTAGAGTCCACGGTAAAGGATTTACCGTGGAGTTTTTATGAAAGAAGTACAATTTAGAACGATAGACAAACTGTTTATTAAAATGTCTATTAACGACAAGTTTTGGGTCATTTTCTTGATCTTTTTCGCCGCTGTAGCAAGCCTCGCTGGCTTCAACTATGTCAACAAGCTAGAACAAATTGACGCAAGTGCAAAACAGCAGGTTGAGTTTCAATTGCAAGGCATTTTATCAGCGTCAGATTCCCCAACTTCGGTTCGTTCTGTTAGCCAACAAACACGCCTTCAAGAAACCACTATTTCAAACACGGGTTCGGTGACTGCTACGGCACTGGCACAAGATGGCAACCACTACTCTCTTACCGTTTCAACTACTGATACACAGAACCAAAAGCAGCAAGCTCTGTACACATTATTACTCAGTCTTTTATGGTGTTTGCCTTTTGGTCTTTTCTGTTACTGGGTTGCAACCTTCCTAGGTGGCGCACTTTGGGTTCTTTACTCAACCACTCAAAAGATTGGTGATGGTGATTTAACATCTCGCCTTGGCTTCCATCCAGGCCGAGATGAGTTTGGTACGATTGGTTGCGCCCTTGACCGTTCAATGGATACGCTAAGTGAACTAGTCAATAACGTAAACCAAAACGCAGCGACACTGAGTGAAACGTCAGCTTCTTTCGAAAAAGAGATGAAGCGCAGTGAAACACAGATTATGAGCCAGAATTCATCTCTAGACTCTGTTGCAACGGCAATGGACCAAATGACGGCATCAGCGAATGAAGTATCTAATATCTCTGCGCGCTCTACAGAGCAAGCAGAGCAAGATGCTCAACAAATCAATGATAGTCATGCTATGGTTCAGCAAGCAATCTCAGAGATAACCACCCTTTCTTCTTTGATTGAGCAAACCTCATCTTCTGTTACGAGCTTGAATGTAAATACAAGCCAAATCAACGAAGTCATCACGACGATCAACGCGATTTCAGAGCAAACCAACTTACTTGCACTAAATGCCGCGATTGAAGCAGCTCGTGCGGGTGAACAAGGTCGTGGTTTCGCCGTTGTTGCTGATGAAGTGAGAACGCTTGCTAGCAGAACTCAATCCGCTACGGTTGAGATCCAAACGATGATTGAACGCTTACAGCAAGAGAGTCAAAATATTGCTAAGATCACGGTGCAAACGGTTGATCAAGCGCAAACCAGTAGCCAACTCATTTCACATATCGGTGATGACGTAAACTCGATTGCAGATTCCGCACAAGCGCTAATGGACATGAGTCTACAAATAGCAACGTCAGCTGATGAACAAAGCAACGTAGCGAATACCATCGCTGCTGAGCTTAATGATATACGAGGCCAATCAGACGTAATCAAAGATGTCGCTCAAAACTCTTCAAAGGGCGTATCTAAGCTGACGGAAGCATCGGTTTCTCTGTCTCAAACTTTGGCAAGATACCGCACTTAGCAAATAGCTATCAGCTATTTGCACTTAATGCTTAATGCTTAATGCTTAATGCTTATTGCTTATTGCTTAATGCTTAATGCTCAGAATTAAGAACAAACCTAAGAAGGACTCATATAGAGTCCTTTTTTTATTGGTGCTGATTAATAACCATGGTAAATCCATACTCCTCAGTTATTAACATGAAGTAAGTCGCAAAGGAGGGATTAAGAGGAGCCAAAACTGTCTAATAATCGAGCTTAGGGGTAATCTATTTGAACGGGTCTTATTTTCGCTTACCCTTTTGCTGCAGGTGACACATAATGAATAAAACAGATGCACCATACACCGACGACATCACATGCCCTTTATGCCAACATGACGAATATCTACTTTCAGAAAGTGGAGAGAAGTTCACTTGTGCTGCATGTGGTTTCCACACAACACAATTAAGCAAAGTAGTCAGCCTTCAATTAGGCTCTACCCCACCAAAGCTCCAGAGTGCGGTATACCACCACTTGAGCAGCGCTTGCCATTAATCCAAATCGATATTTCTTCCAAACTGTAAATATCCTGAGCCGCTAGCTCTGCTATGTCGGCTTCGGTATTATCACTCAATGAACCTTCAAACGTTGGTCGCAATCTAAAAGATTGAATACCCGCACGAACCCCTGCTTCAATGCCTTTCACCGTGTCATCAACATAAATACATTCGTTTGGTAAAAAGCCCATATTCATTGCGGTATACATGATCAGGTCGGGCTCCGGTTTCCAGCTATTGGCATCAAAAGCTGAAAATACTTTGCCTTTGAAGTCGTCGAGCATTCCTGTCATTGCCAATGAGGATTCAACTCGAGATTTAGGCGCATTGGAAGCGATACAAAACTCAATGTCTTGTTGCTTGAGGAATTCAATAAGCTCAATAGCACCATCCATCGGCTTTAAATGGCGTTGGAACAAGGCTTCTAATTCAGTGCGATAAATCGGCTCGAGTGTATCGATGGAGATAGATAGCCCTAAACGTGCTTGCGTATCCATTAAGATGTCAGCTAGCTTCCCACCTTGAAAGTGCACATAGCAGTCATTAACGCTTAACTTAGCCCCAAAGCCAGAAAACACATTCACTAAGGCTTGGCAACACAGCTTCTCGCTATCGATGAGTGTTCCATCACAATCGAAAATTACACATTTAGTTTGTTCTAACCGCATAGCTCTCTCACTCGCATTGAATTCAAGTTTTATCCTATAGTGTTCTTTCAATACGCGTGATGATTAAGGTAACACTTTACCTATCGGCCCTTATTTCTCTACGCGAAATATGCAGTGGATCACTTTATGCCTAACCATAAGCAACAGTACTCATTAAATTAATATACTTTGAGCGTCACCAATCACGACTTTATTTGCCAATAAACCGTTAATTCACGGTCAATTCTTCAATAACAATAGGTTTATCCGTTAATTCAATGCGACATTCAGCGGTGATGGTATCTGGATACGAATCACGAATAGCAACAAACTCGGGTAAGTAGCTCAATAATAACTGAGTAAGCTCAGGGTCAAACTGACAGCCGCATTCTCTCTCGAACAAATCGACAACCATCTCTAATGGCCACGGCTCTTTGTAACAACGAGCACTGAGTAGTGCATCAAACACATCCGCGACGGCCGTAATACGGGCAAACAAGTGAATTTCGTCACCCACTTTGCCATTAGGATATCCAGCCCCATCCCAACGTTCATGATGCTCGTTGGCAATGATAGCAGCCAGATTGGTAATATCACCGGCTCCACTCTTCAATAAGTTATAGCCTGCCGTTGTGTGAAGCTTCATCACTTCCCACTCTTGCTCGGTCAATTTACCTGGTTTATCCAAGATTGATTCTGGAACTGAAATTTTACCCACATCATGCATCGGACTGATGATCTCTATCATCTCGACCTCGCGATGGCTCAAGCCACGATACTTAGCAAGTAACGCAGACAACTTGGCGACACGCTTAACGTGATTACCTGTTTCGCCAGAGCGAGTTTCAATCGCCTCTCCGAGAACATGAATCATATCTTTTTGAATATTCAGTGTTTGTTTCTGGAGTTTTAAGATTCGTTTGCTCTTTTTAGCCAGTTCTTTCTTTTGGCGTAGAGTGACAAATTGCATCAAAATAATCAGGCTCAAACCTGCAATGACCATCGACAATCCCAATAGCAACTGAAAGTTTTTACGAATAAAGGATGAAGGCTCATTAATGAATACAGCCTCATCAGGTAGCGCACTCTCACGGATACCGAACTTTGTCATCGCTGGATAATTGAAAACAAAACGTTTGTTATCACCTGGAGTTAAAGGTTCGTTGAAACCAAGAGATAGGTACTTATCGAGCGCCTTAACCGTCTCTTCACCCATGCTTTGAGAGTGATTCACATAGCCACCAAGTACATCTCCCGAAATATAGAACTGCCACAAAGCAAACACTGGAGCAGCACTTGCTTTAGACAAAGTATCCGAAACCTCTTGATAAGTATGATACACGCCTCGATTCAATTCGGTATTGTAATGACTGAGCAAAACCGCGTCATCAGCAGAGATACCTTCCAAAAACTGACGGGTACGCACTAACGATAGATCGCGTATTTCAACCAATGTGATATTAGGGAACTCAGTCATCACGCGATTCATCTCTTTGCGAATTAACTCAGAAGTGACACTGTAATCATTAATGAAATACAGTGTTTTTAGGTTAGGTCTTAATTTCGAAATTAGATCAATATTGACGTCTATCTGATCGTTCTCATAAAGCACGGTTGCTCTATCAGACACCGAATACATGTCGGTACTGAAATCGTTAATACCGGCAGCAACGACAGGTGTGGAGCGATCAATCAAATTAGGCAGAGATTCAAGGAAGTTAGCCGCGTTGTCGTCAGTCGCGATTACACCATCAAACTTATAATCTGCATATTTGGTACGTAAGTAGTTCGCGATAGAATCGTAGTACTCAGGGCTATGGACGCGCTTTGAATCCAAATACTCGATTGAGAGTTTAACTTCGGCTTGAGATTGGCTGAACGCACTGTCTATCCCTTTTTGGAAGTCAGCGGTCCACTGATAAGAAGGTTCGTATGAGTGTAAAACTAGGATGCGTTTGATATCCCAGTCATTAGCAAAACTGAGTGAAGAATAAGCGCTAACACACAATACAGCGATTGAGAACAATAGCTTGTACATACAATACCCTTTAAATAAGACGGGGTATTTTACTTAGATTAACGCTTTCTCAAAGAACCTTTAGTTCTCGACCCACACTTTATCGCGAGAAGCATGATCTTGTGCCCAAAAATCAAGGATCTGCTTAGCAAAAGCGTTGATACTTTGACCACTTCCAACCACAACGTCTGAGATTAGCAGAGAATCCTCCGCTTCTGTAACGATAGCGCTCGCTGCTACATCACCATTTTGAGTCCCTATGTATAAGACATGTTCGTCAGATAACATAATCTGACTCAAAAACTCTAACATGTACGCCCTTTCGGTTTCATCTTGGTAAGCGCTGGCTTGGTTAAGTGAAAAAAGTACGGTCAGTTTATGGAAGTCGACTTTATGCAGTTCATCAATTTGGGAAGATGTTTGATCTTGGGTGAGGAGTTGGTATGTCTTGGACGGGAGTTTGCTTTGATAAAGTTCTCGGCCTAGCAGGCTCTCTTTTGCGGGGTAGGCAATATCGAGTTGACTAAACAGCCATTGGTTTTTCTTCTGTACAATTTCAGGTATTTCGTTATTCATTCTTTTAGTACCTACGGTTAGTATCCCCAAATGTCACAGCTATTTGGAAGACATATATTCGACTGAGGTGCCGAGCTACAAGCACAGAGCATACAGAGCATGACCAAGGCCAACAAGTACTTTAAATGCTTCATATTTTCCATTATCCAACAACATCCTTTAAGAACTTAACGAAAAGCTCTACACTCGTATTCAAGCTTTCAATATCCTTATAGTAAACAGAACTCTATAAATAAAAAGGACTTCTTATGAAAAAAGCCTTAATAGCAGCGGGTATCATCACAATGTTGGCTGGCTGTTCGGACAACGAGGTTGGCGACGTCTCTCTTGGATTCTTCACAATGAAGGATATCAAAATGTCTTCTTTAGATGATGATAAAATCGCAGGTGTGACTTGTCATATCGCTTCAATCGAAGCAAACCTTAGCCTTTCCGATCCAAGCGATAGCTCTATTTCTTGTCGTCAAACCGGTGAAATTACATCAGAAATGATTGCTAAAATAGACAAAAGCAAATCTGGTGAAGTGGTGTTCAAACAATCAAAAAGTATCTTCTTTAAAACAATGAAGGTTCGTCGTATCTACGATGCAGAGAATCAATCGCTGCTTTACTTGTCATACACCACCAAAGAAACAGAAGGCAGTTTCAAGCATAGCCTTTCAACCGTTCCCCTATGGGGTACTGAGGCTTACGTTGATCCAGCAACACTCCTCCCAGCGGAATAGGCTCACGTAAATGCCCTCAAGCGAAAAGTAAAACGAGTCACCTGTACAGACATCGTACAGGTGATTCTAAATGTAATAAAAATGAAAGAATCAGAAACAAAATGTGATATCATTCGGCAAAATTTTTTCACTGTATTTTTCATATGAAGTTTCCTGGACAGCGTAAATCTAAACACTACTTTCCAACTCACGCACGTGATCCGTTGGTCAACCAAATGCAACAAACGCCTAAGCTTCACCGCGCAACAATTGTCGGTGTTGGTCAAACGATTGTTGATATCGAAGCCCGTGTTGATAACGCGTTCCTTGAAAAATATGAGCTGAGTAAAGGTCACTCACTGGTATTGGAAGAGAGTAAAGCAGATGCGCTGTACGAAGAGTTAGTTGAGCGCGGTTTGATCACGCATCAATACCCTGGCGATACTATCGGCAACACACTGCACAACTATTCCGTACTTGCAGACAGTAAATCTGTATTGCTCGGCGTTATGTCTAAGAAGATTGAAGTTGGCTCATTTGGTTATCGTTACCTTTGCCGCACTTCTTCTCGTATGAATCTAAATCACCTTCAAACGGTTGATGGTCCTATTGGTCGTTGCTACACGCTTATTTCTGAAGATGGTGAACGTACGTTTGCAATCAACGAAGGCCACATGAACCAACTGCTTCCTGAAAGCGTTCCTGAAAAAGTGTTCGAGAAAGCATCAGCATTGGTTGTGTCGTCATACCTAATGCGCGGCAAACCTGAAGATCCGATGCCAAAAGCGGTACAAAAAGCGATTGAATACGCGAAAGCGCACAATGTGCCAGTTGTACTAACACTTGGTACTAAGTACGTGATCGAAGGTAATGCGGAATGGTGGCAAGAATATCTGAAAGAAAACGTAACCATCGTCGCGATGAACGAAGACGAAGGTGAAGCGTTAACGGGTGAAAAAGATCCGCTTCTAGCTGCTAACAAAGCACTTGAGTGGGTTGACCTCGTTCTCTGTACTGCAGGCCCTATCGGTTTATACATGGCTGGCTACACTGACGAGCCTGCGAAACGCGAAACCACTCTGCCATTATTACCGGGTAACATTCCTGAGTTCAATAAATTCGAGTTCAGCCGTGCTATGCGTAAGCAAGACTGTCAAGATCCGGTAAAAGTCTACTCTCACATTGGCCCTTATCTTGGTGGCCCGCGCGAAATTAAAAACACCAATGGTGCTGGTGATGGTGCACTTTCTGCACTTTTACACGACATGGCAGCAAACAGCTACCACCACGTGAATGTACCAAACTCAGAAAAGCACGAGCACTCGTGTCTAACGTATTCTTCTCTGTCTCAAATTTGTAAGTACTCAAACCGTGTAAGCTATGAAGTGTTGACTCAGCACTCTCCTCGCCTTTCTCGTGCACTACCTGAACGCGAAGATAGCTTAGAAGAAACATACTGGGATCGTTAAGCGACTCTATTAGGTAGTTAACTCTTAGAGGTTAACGCCAAGTTGGATTACCCATTCCTTGAAGGGCTGCTATATGCAGCCCTTTTTGTATTCAACACCAATATAACGGCAGCTGAAGGTAATCAGATCGAATATTTTGCTCGTTTAAGATTTGATCTCGCGCAATGACTCTTTAGATCTGTTATCTTCCAGCACATAATTGATGTGGTTTGCCTTTACTTGGCAAATTTATACAGTACTATCGCCACGCAAACGTTTACGTACCACCTTTCGGTTCTGATATAAGGATCAAATATGCTGTCTGATATTGATATTTGTCGCTCTACTCCCCTTAAAAACATCAGTGAGGTTGCCAAGCAAGCTGGCCTGCACCACAACGAACATCAGCCATTAGGGCAATACAAATCTAAAGTGTCTCTCACATCACTTGAACGCCTCGCTAGCCAACAAGATGGTAAATTAGTCGTGGTTACGGCCATCACACCGACGCCTCTTGGTGAGGGCAAAACCGTCACCACTATCGGATTAGCGCAAGGCCTAGCAAAGATTAACCAATCAGCTATGGCCTGCATTCGCCAACCTTCAATGGGCCCGGTATTTGGTGTAAAAGGTGGTGCAGCTGGCGGTGGCTATTCTCAAGTTGCCCCAATGGAGCAATTGAACCTTCACCTGACTGGCGACATTCATGCCGTAACAGTCGCTCATAACCTCGCCTCTGCCGCTATTGACGCTCGTTTGTATCATGAGCAACGTGAAGGGTTAGAAGCCTTTGAGGCTCGCTCAGGCTTAAAAGCTCTGGATATCGACTCACGCAGAATCGTGTGGCGACGTGTACTTGACCACAATGACCGCGCACTGCGTATGATCACGGTTGGCAAGAACGAAGCAGACAAAACAATTAATGGCTTTGAGCGCGAGGATGGCTTTGACATCTCAGCCGCTTCAGAGCTGATGGCTATTCTTGCTCTCACTGATGACCTCCAAGATTTAAGAAAGCGTATCGGACGAGTGGTACTCGCATACAACAACCAAGGCTTGCCATTAACTGCAGATGACTTCAACGTAGCAGGTGCTATGACAGTCACAATGAAAGACTCCATAGAGCCAACATTGATGCAAACCCTTGAAGGGGTTCCTACCCTAATCCACGCGGGGCCATTCGCTAACATCGCACACGGTAACTCTTCTATTATTGCCGATAAGGTTGCGTTAAAGCTAAGTGACTTTGTCGTGACGGAAGGTGGCTTCGGCTCAGATATGGGTTTTGAGAAAGCATGTAACATCAAAGTGAAAGCATCGAAAAAAAATCCAGATTGTGCTGTTATTGTCGCAACATTACGTGGTCTAAAAGCCAACTCAGGTTTATACGATTTGAGACCAGGAACTCCGCTACCAGATTCAATCTTTAATGATGACCAAGACGCGCTTATTGCAGGGTTTGAGAACCTTAAATGGCACATCAACAGCGTTAAGCAATACCAAGTGCCTACCGTTGTTGCGATCAATCGATTTCCACAAGATTCAGCTCAAGAGCTCGATGCTTTGAAACAGATGATCACCGACTTCGACCCAAGCGTTAGTGTTGAAGTAAGCGAAGCATTTGGTCAGGGTGGCGAAGGGGCGACTAAATTGGCTCACGCCGTAGTAAAAGCTTGCCAAAAACAGAGTGAATTTAAGCCGTTGTATCACTCAAAGCAAAGCCTAGAAGAAAAGCTGATGGCCGTCGCTGAAGTGGGCTATGGCGCAGCAAGTATCTCGCTATCACCACTGGCTAAAAAACAGCTGGCGGAGTTTAGACAACACGGCTACAGCGACCTATCGGTTTGTTTGGCAAAAACGCCACTGTCAATCTCCACTGAAGCGCACATAAAGGGTGCACCATCTCAGTTTGACGTACCCGTTAGGGAGCTAAAACTGTGCGCTGGTGCTGGCTTTATTTACGCGCTGTGCGGCAATGTAATGACTATGCCAGGTCTACCTGATAAACCGGCTTTTATGTCGTTGGACATTGATAGCAAAGGAAACATCGTTGGCTTAAGTTAATTACGACAAAACATAGGCTAAAAATTAGCTTTATCTAAAATAGCCTGTCCGTACTATGCTCCTCATTATATTTACGGACAGGTCTCCTTTCTGATACCTAATTGCTCAATTAACACCCCAAATGCAATAAATTTCATTGAAACCAAAATTATATGCACACCTGATTATAAGTTTTGGGTCAAGATCACATTAATAGACCTACAAAATATATAGTATTGCGCTGATTTTTCGAGGACAGTGATGAATACGAGTATAAAAAAACTGATCAGCCAATTTCTATGTACCCTGTTTGTCCTAGGATTAGTCCCTGCTCTCTATATAAACTCTGAATTTGAACGGGTTGAAGCCCAGTATGCGCTAAACATCAAACAATCTAATCAAAACCAAATCGAATACAGCTTCCATCAACTCGCTATTATTGTTGAGCAAATATCAAACGCGGTTCCCTCTATTGCCGCCTCACAGACCCTACTTCGTTCCATTTCCGAGCCTTCAGTTACTAACAAACAAGCACTGCAGGATCTGTGGGTTGTATTGGCACACGGGCAACAATACTACTCTCAACTACGTTTCCTAGATCTAGACGCTAATGAAGTATTCCGCGTCAACTATAAAGATGGCCACGCAACTGTCACTCCAGACCACGAGTTACAAAACAAATCCTCTCGTGATTACTACAAAAAGCTACAAGAATTAGAGATTGGAGAAGTTAAAGCTACAGGCATTGATCTAGAAGTTGAAAATGGAGAGTTAGTTCGCCCCTTTGCGCCGACACTTCGCATTATGACGCCTGTCACTGTAGGGGAGCACATTATTGGCTATTTCATTGCTAACCTAAATATGCGCGAGATCTATGATCGCTTACATTACCAGATAGGTACATCAGCGACAGTTCCGGTCATCCTTAATAATACTGGTCATGTCATCATGGGTCCCGACCCTGAGGATTCATTTGGGCATGTGATTGAATCACGTTCAGACAAGACGTATGCAAAACTAGCCCCAGGCCTGTGGCAAAATATTCAAAGCGGCACCTCATCCAGCTATTTTGATGGTAAAAACTGGTATTTTCACTCTGACATCAGCCCTAAGATTAAGCAGTTTGAAGGACCCATCTATATGGTTCTTCATATTGAAGAACATCAATTTAACACTCAGTTTCAACAAGAAAATCACGCCATAGTCGTTCAGATAATCATACTCTCGATATTGATTTCAATGATTTCTGCAGGTTTCGTACTGTGGAACAGAAATCATAAAAAGAACAGTATCGAAAGCCAACTCGCCAAAGCAGCAATGAACGGTATGTCTGCCCTATTAATCACAGACAAAAATAACCGAATCATAAAAGTAAACCAAGAGTTCACGCGTGTCAGTGGCTACGAGTTAGAAGATGTAAAAGGTAAACAGCCTTCATTGTTTAACGCAGGCCGCTATAATGAAGAGTTCTACATTAAAATGTGGAGCGTCATTAAAGAGACAGGGATGTGGGAAGGCGAAGTGGTGAACCGACGAAAAGATGGCACCTTCATCACGGAAATTCTTCGAATACAAACCATCAAAGACTCAAAAGATGTGATTCAATTTTATGTTGCATCATTTGTTGATATCAGCAAACGCAAAGAGCTCGAGAATAAATTGAGAAACCTTAGCGAAAAAGATGCACTATCTGGCTGTTGGAATAGACGAAAGTTCGACCTGGAGCTTCGTGACGAGTGTTCTCGCGTTAGTCGTTACCCTACTCGCGAGCAGTCTTGCTTAGCCATATTGGATATTGACCATTTCAAACGCATTAACGATAGGTTTGGACATGATTATGGCGATAAAGCGATTCAAATCGTAGCACAGGTACTGCAACGTGAATGTCGAGATACCGACTTCGTGGCTCGTATTGGGGGAGAAGAGTTTGGGGTTATCTTGCCTCACACGACACCAAAAGAAGCCGACTATGTGCTTAATAGGCTGAGAATCGCGATCAGTATCGAGTTCGACAACGTCGTTACAATAAGTGGCGGAATAACCAACCTAACAGGTGAACCTGCACTCAATTATAAGTGCGCCGATTTAGCTCTTTACGAAGCAAAAGCAGTAGGTAGAAACAGTGTATGTTTGTTCCTTGATAGCGAAATGAGCGAAATTGCATAGTGGGAGCCTGCATTGCACCACCGCCCCGCTAACTTGTTCATTTCACTCTAGAGTCGTTCACTCAACAATCAACTCGGTGCGGGGTAGAACTCAAGCGTATTCCCTTCGACTACCAGAATGCAATCCATATTCGCAACATGGGCTGCCTGCTTACCAAGGTGAGTATCTTCAAACACAACACACTGCTTTGGCTGTAAACCCATACCAAAACAAGCAGCTAAGAAAGTATCAGGGTTTGGTTTATGATTCTTCACATCTGTCGCTGTCACTAAGATATCCAACTTACTCAAGATATCCGTTTTATCTAACAGTTGTTCTGCGCTCTTGCGTTGACTGCCCGTTCCAACAGCTATCTTCTTGTCACCGAGATGGTCTATCAAAAGAGAATACGTACAAGGGATAATATCTCCTTTGTCTTCAATAGCTGCAAACGAAGCCATTTTAAACGTAGAAACCGCTTGTGGGTCGAGCGATAAACCGTACTTACTATTTACCTCACCCGCGATCTTATAACTCGGCATTCCACCTAAGCTATGCAGCCAAGACGCTTCGAAATAAAAGCCGAACTCTTCCGCCGTTTGCTGCCATGCTTTTACATGTGCTGGCATTGTATCGATCAACGTACCGTCCATATCAAAGATTAATCCTTCATATGCCGTTAAATCAATTTTCATCACTACTATCACTCTTTAAGAAAGTTACTGATACCATACCCAATATTCAGTATCATGACCCCATATTACTGTTCAAAATGGATGTTTATGTTACAAATATCTAACTCTGTTTCAATTCAAGACTGGGAACTCCAGCTAACCGCGATCAGAGCTCAAGGAGCCGGAGGTCAAAACGTCAATAAAGTATCGAGTGCGATACATTTACGTTTTGACATAAAGCACTCAACCCTACCCGATTTCTATAAAGAAAAACTCCTTGCACATAAAGATGGTCGTATCACTAAAGATGGTGTGATTATCATTAAAGCTCAACAGTACAGAACTCAGGAGCAAAACCGAGACGATGCTTTGGTACGTTTGAAAGAGCTGATCTTAGAAGCAACAAAAGTTCAAAAAGTGAGACGAGCAACCAAGCCAACACGCGGCTCTCAAAAAAGACGTTTAGAAAGTAAAAAGCAAAGAAGCACCACCAAACAACTTCGCGGAAGAGTAGACTAATTGTTTCATGTCCGTAGTGAACACCTCACCATGAAACAATCATTTTAGCTCTAACTAGCTGGACAAAAGACCATACCTGACATTATTAATTCGTAGACAATTTATTCGAAGACTGGTTCTTTGAGGCTACATATTCGCAATACTATTGATTAGAAAGTATCTATTAGAACAAAACGCTACTTCTGTTTTTTGACCGACAAAATCAGTTTAATCAACAGCATTCGCTCTTCACTGGTTAACAAACGACTAGCAGCAGCTACATCTTCCGCTGCTGCTTCAGACGCTCCTACAACGTCGAGTACGACATCCAAGTCCGTCACTTTCAAGGTTCTCGTGATCGAACGATACTGAGACATTTTGATATCAGCTTCTCCCCGCTCAATTCGTTGATAGGTTTTCAAGCTCATTCCTGCGCTAGCCGCTAATTTTTCTTGAGACCAATTGCCTAGCTTCCTACGCTCAATCAGCGCAATGACTATAGGTTCTTGTGACATAAGCACCTCCAGAATAGACAGTTATGACCTAATTTCAGCAAGAAGCAGACCATATTGACTTAGAACAGTTTACATAAGCGATTAAAGGCATATTATTCGGCCAATAAAAACGTTACGTTTCATGGACTTTCACACTTACAACGGCGTTAACTCGCGGGTAGATAAGTTTGAATTATCAGAGCTAGGAAATAAGAAAAATTGCAAATTGCGAATAATGATAGCGTGAAATTGGAAATTGCGAATCTCTATAAATTGGCATTTCCTTGCATACAACAGGCTTTAGAATCAGAAGATACCCGTAATGAAATTGTTGCGGTACAGCAGAGATTACTGACTTACAAAGAAGTGCTGTTACACGGAAATATGCTGGAAGATAAAGAATTAAAACAGGCTTTTTCTGCATTGAACCAAAGCGAGAAAGGTGTTGCACAAGGTGGTATTCAAAATATCAACGATGCAATAAAGCAAATGGATGAAATTGTCGAAAGGTATAGCAGGAAGGCGAAAATCAATAAGCAGGCTTATCAGCAAGTTTGAATCGATAGTACACCGAAATAACTAAGTCGACGCTGATGCTTTTTAGCGTCGACTTAATCTAAGGCTTCTTTCATTAATGCTTTAATGAGCACCTGTCGAGGTATAGCCCTCAACCATGCTGATGAACGTCTACTTAACTTTAAATAGATTGTCTTCTTATAATAAGTAAGCCAAGTGCGAATATCGACAAGAAACCCAAAGAACCGCCGCTGCTAGAACCTGAGTTGGTGCCTGAATTAGAGCTACCCGATAGGCTGATCTTCGGCATCGACGTTTGATCTAACAAAGCAGTAGATGAATCAAGGGTTTCACCATCGCTCACACGTACTAAAACACGAGAACTCGGTGTACTTCTAACTTCAAAAGTTGCGTTTTCAGTGCCTGAAACAACTCGCTGAATCCATCCTGCATAATCATAAACCTCCGTAAAAACGGACGTATATTTTTCAGTCAGGCTGCCACATGTACCCGGCCCGTAACTTGTAATACCAATTTGCTGATAGCTACTCCCATCCCACCAATAGACAGGACCGCCTGAATCACCATTACACGTCGAGTTTTTGTATCCATTGAACTGCGCTCCATCAAAACAAAGCTGTTTGTCTGTTGAATTACAGCTATTCGTTGCATCGAAAGTTAAACTCGTTTGATTGACTATATTTGTAGCAGTTCTAGAAACAGTTTTACCTTGATCATCAGTTACATGACTCGTCAAACCCCGGCCAACTGCTTTAAACGTATCTTTGCCACGATTCAATGCATAGGTGTTGTCAAATGTAGAGTTAAGTAGGGATGAGTAATCTCGTACATTCAACGCCGTCTTCAGCTTTAAGATAGCAATATCGTTTGGCAGTACGTCACCTTGGCTAGGGTCAAGGTTTTCATTATAGTTGTTTGGATAATAAATTTTTTCAACTCGTGCGGACTGGTAGCCACCATTATCATACTTAGTTTGGTCGGCCATGCCAGGAACAACCCAAGTGTTAAGCATCCACGCATAACTTCCGTAAACACAATGGGCAGCTGTCAGCACATACTGCCCATCTATAACCGTTCCACCACAATAATTGACAAATTTTGAACCATCATGGAAATACAGACTAGTAAACGTTGGATAGGTATTAGTAAGCTCTGTATCTGTTGTTGGGCTACCATTGATAATATAAGGCGAAACATCGGCATTAGGAGCACTTTCGACCGAGTTTTCCGTCGCCATAACACTTGATGTGTAAATCAATGGAGCTAACAGCCCTAAAACGGCTTTACGAACCGGACTCATTGTATGGTTAACATTCATAGATAACTCCTTGTAACCCCTACTACTTATTTACAAAAATGATGAATCGTCACCATAACACGTTACGACTAATATTATAGTAAGCAATTTTAATGATATAGCCATATGTCTCGTTTTAAAAAAACGAACTTTCAGGTCGCCGCGCTTGTAGCGATATAGAAAGTTATACGCTCTTAAAAATAGATACGTTCATAAAAAGGGAGACAGGCTTAAACAAAAAAGCCTACCGTTGAACTTCTCTACACAGAGAAGCAAACAGTAGGCTTTGTTTAGCTTAATAGTTTCTCTTAAAAGAGATTAGCCACGGTAGTAACGTTGAGGTACGAATGGCATTTTTTCTACTGTCATTGGTAGCTTCTTGCCACGAACTTCAGCGAATACTTCAGTGCCAATTACAGCTAGATCAGTTCGAACATAAGCCATAGAAACAGGCTTGCCTGCATTAGGCCCCGCAGTACCGCTTGTTACAACACCAATCTTGTTGTCTTCAGCATCGAACAACTCAGCGCCTTCACGTACTGGCGCTTTAGTTTGACCAACAAGACCAACACGCTTACGTTGAACATCTTTGGTTGCGATTTGCTCAAGAATGATATCAGCGCCAGGGAAACCGCCTGTACGTTCGCCGTCTGTACGTCGCACTTTTTGAATACCCCATAGAAGGCTGGCTTCTACTGGCGTTGTCGTTGTATCTAGATCGTGACCATATAGACATAGACCACACTCAAGACGAAGTGAGTCACGAGCACCAAGGCCAATCCACTCAACTTCCGCTTCTGATGTTAGCTTGCGTGCCAGTGCTTCAGCGTGATCGTTAGGAACAGAGATCTCGTAGCCATCTTCCCCCGTGTAACCACTGCGGCTCACGATGCATTCAACGCCATCGATATCGACTTTTTGAACGTCCATGAACAACATGTCTGCAACGCTAGGTTGGAAACGAGCAAGAACTTCAGACGCTTTAGGGCCTTGAAGGGCTAATAGAGCGCGATCAACAATCACTTCCATTTCTACGTCAGCTGGAAGGTGCGCAGTTAGATGGTCGATATCTTGTGTCTTACATGCTGCATTCACAACAACAAACAGGTGATCGCCTAGGTTAGCAACCATCAGATCATCCATAATGCCGCCCTGCTCGTTAGTAAAGAACGCATAGCGCTGCTTACCAGAAGGAAGGTCAATAATATCTACAGGAACCAAAGATTCTAAGACAGCAGCTGCGTTCGCGCCATGAAGACGAAGTTGCCCCATGTGAGAAACATCAAAAAGACCGGCAGCATCACGAGTGTGTAAGTGCTCTTTCTTTACACCTAGTGGATACTGAACTGGCATATCGTAGCCAGCGAAAGGAACCATCTTTGCACCCTCTTCAACGTGAAGTGCATGCAGTGGTGTTGTTAGTAGGTCTTGATTAGCGTGTTCTTGAGTCATTTTATTCTCCATGAAGCGTTGCAGGCTGTCCAAAATCGAGTCTGCCGCTTATATCTCTATTTAGAGTCGCCTCTAACGATACTGGTTAACGTTAGAAACAGTAGATAGTAAAAAGTGATGTCCTTTATATAGGCTTATATCGTTGGCTCTATAAATTATGAATAACTGTACAGAACCCATACAACTCACTTTCTAAGAATTCACTTCAGTAAACTTCAATCAACATGAGTAAACCATGTTCACTATAATAAACAAGCCTGCGTCAGTTTTACACCCTTAACAATAGTCAAACAGCTCAAAATGTGACATTTAACAATTTAAAAACAATTGTTCGGTACATACAAAAACGCGATATTGATGATTTTCGCATCAATATCGCGTCTATTAGCTAACGTTCAAAACAAAAGCAAACGTTTGCATCCACTATAAGAAATTCAAAACTTGTTAGCTTATTTTGCAGTGACCTACAGTTATTTTGCAGTCACCCACAGAATGAGTGCATCTTCAGCACTAGTTGAAATCAGCATATGACCCATATTCGCATCGTAATACATGCTATCGCCTTCACTCATTGGCACGGGTTCGTAGAATTCTGAGTAGAACATCACATCACCCGAGATGATCATTAAGAACTCTTCACCATCGTGGCGCACCCAATCGTTATACTCTTCAAAAGTACGAGCTCTCACTCGACTCTTAAACGGCATCATCTTCTTATTAGAGAGCTCTGTGGCAAGCAATTCGTGTTCATAAGTGGGTGTTGGGTGTGGTTTACCTTGGCCTACCTTGGTTAAATCACGACGTCCTGTGGCGACTTTTTTTCTTGGTGGTTCAAAGAGTTGCGGCATATCTATCTGCAACCCCATAGCCAATTTCTGCATAGCTTGAAAGGTCGGAGAGATCTGTTCGTTCTCTATTTTACTGAGCGTAGAACGCGCCAAGCCTGTTCTTTGGCTTGCCTCTTCTAGCGTGATCCCAAGCTTACCGCGGATGTCTTTAATGCGCTGGCCAAGCCTAAGTGGTTCAATATTCTGGTCTAACGTTTCCTTCGCCAACGTTAGAGATGGGTACTCATCATAAATGTCTTCTGACATAGGTCCCTCACTAATTTTTTACTTCCTGTCTATTAATTTCATTGTTGCATAAAGCGCTTTGTTGATTAAAGAGCACACAGAGAAATAAAGCGTGCTCCCCGTAGCAAAACAAGAAAATCTGTTTCCTATTGGAAATTTTTGTTGAAAATTGATTTTATCGGAGCTATGTTATCGACTTGTTAGATGAAGAGATGCTACTTCGGCTTGCCGCAAATGATAGATTTAACATTTGTAAGAGCTGTTTTTTACCCGATTTTTTGGGAACCAATTCGTGCTGCATTGACCCTACAACGATCGCTGAAACGCTGTAAGAGTATATTTAATACGCAATCAACGTATGTCTGTACCTATATAGCGCAAACGATACCGATGCAGAAATCAACGTAAGACCTAATGGACTATAAAAACAATCACCATTAGCTTAATGAAAGGTCTCGACAATGAACGCTTACCAAAACCACAGCTTAGACAGTTTTTTCTCTACGAACCTATCAGGTACTGACGACGCCGTATTTGCTGGAATCCAAGCAGAGAACACTCGTCAAAACGAACAAATCGAACTTATTGCTTCTGAGAACATCGTTTCTAAAGCAGTAATGCAAGCTCAAGGCACTTGCCTAACCAACAAATACGCAGAAGGCTACCCAGGCCGTCGCTACTACGGTGGTTGTGAGCACGTAGATACCGTTGAAGCTATCGCAATTGAACGTGCTAAACAGCTGTTCAAATGTGAATACGTAAACGTGCAGCCTCACTCTGGCGCTCAAGCAAACGGTGCAGTAAAACTTGCCCTACTTCAACCCGGCGACACAATCCTTGGTATGTCTTTAGATGCTGGTGGTCACCTCACACACGGTGCACGTCCTGCAATGTCTGGTAAGTGGTTCAACGCAGTTCAATATGGCGTAGACCGCGACACACTTGAAATCGATTACGAAGCAGTTCGCGCATTAGCTGTCGAAAGCCAACCTAAAATGATTATTGCAGGTGGTAGTGCTATCCCACGCGTTATTGATTTCGCTAAGTTCCGCGAAATTGCTGACGAAGTTGGCGCTATCCTAATGGTCGATATGGCACACATCGCGGGTCTTATCGCGACAGGTGCTCACCCTAGCCCACTACCACACGCACACGTTGTTACCACAACAACGCACAAAACACTTCGTGGCCCACGCGGCGGCATGATTCTTACGAACCACGAAGACATCAACAAAAAGATCAACTCTGCAGTGTTCCCTGGCCTACAAGGCGGCCCACTAATGCATGTTATCGCGGCTAAAGCAGTGGCGTTTGGCGAAGCACTTGGCCCTGAATTTAATACTTATATTGATTCAGTGATCGACAACGCAAAAGTTCTTGCTGAAGTGTTGCAAACTCGCGGTTGTGACATTGTGACTGGCGGTACAGACACACATCTAATGTTGGTTGACCTTCGCCCTAAAGGCTTGAAAGGTAACGTAACTGAAGAAGCATTAGAGCGTGCAGGGATCACATGTAACAAAAATGGCATACCATTCGATACAGAGAAGCCTATGATTACTTCTGGTATCCGTTTAGGCACGCCAGCTGGAACCAGTCGTGGTTTTGGCACTGAAGAATTCAAACTTATCGGTGAATGGATCGGCGATGTACTTGATGGCTTAGTTGAAAGCCCTGAAGGCAATGCTAAAGTTGAGCAACGTGTTCGCAAGCAAGTTAAAGAGCTTTGCAAGCGCTTCCCTCTTTACCGTTAAACCAATTTTAAGATTTAAATTAAAACCTCATAAATTTTTGGAGAATAAGCAATGGACAATACACTAAAGTTTGCAGACAGCCACGAGTGGGTAAAAGACAACGGTGACGGTACTGTAACTATTGGTATTTCTGAGCACGCTCAAGAGCTACTAGGTGACGTTGTGTTTGTTGACCTGCCAGACACTGAAGACGAAATTGAAGCTGGCGAAAGCTTCTCTCTGGTTGAATCAGTGAAAGCAGCTTCTGATATCTACGCACCAATCTCTGGCGAAATTGTAGAAATCAACGAAGAATTAGAAGATAGCCCAGAGCTAATCAACGAAGAACCTTATGAAGGCGGTTGGATTGTTAAAGTGAAGATGTCTGATGCGTCTGAACTAAACAACCTTAAAGATGCGGAAGAATACCTAAGCTCTGTAGAAGAAGACTAATAGGTAACCTCATTACGATAAAGCTGCTCTTTGGAGCAGCTTAATTTTAGGGGCTAGCTCACGGCTCCAGAGAGAAAGTAGAACATATCATGACTGAATTACTTCAAAGCCAATTACTGAAAGACTTGGGTACGCAAAACGAGTTTGTTGCTCGTCATAACGGCCCTAATAAAGCAGACCAGCAAAAAATGCTTGAAGCGATCAACGCGACTAGCCTAGACGCACTGATCGACGAAACGGTTCCTGCACAAATCCGTCTTGAAAAACCAATGACACTTGCTGCGCCACTGAGCGAAATGGACATGCTGACCTCTCTTAAAGAGATCGCTAACCTAAACCAAGTGAAACGTACCTTCATTGGCCAAGGCTACTACAACACATTCACTCCAAACGTTATTTTACGTAACGTTTTAGAGAACCCAGGCTGGTACACAGCTTACACCCCATACCAACCAGAGATTTCTCAAGGTCGCCTTGAAGCTCTACTCAATTACCAACAAATGGTAATGGACCTTACTGGTTTGGAAATCGCGAATGCATCCCTTCTTGATGAAGCGACAGCCGCTGGCGAAGCCATGACACTGTGTAAGCGTGCTGGTAAAAGCAAGAGCAAAGTATTCTTCGTTGCCGACGATGTTCATCCTCAAACACTAGAAGTTGTTAAGACTCGTGCTGAGTACATCGGCTTTGAAGTCATGGTTGGTGCTCTTGAAACACTTCCAGAGCAAGACGTATTTGGTGCGCTTCTCCAATACCCTGGTACAACAGGCGAAGTTCGCGACCTAACTGACATTATTGCGAAAGCTCAAGCAAACAAAACACTGGTAACCGTTGCAACTGACCTTCTTGCTTCTGCACTACTTAAGCCTGTTGGCGAAATGGGCGCAGACGTAGCAATTGGTTCAGCGCAACGTTTCGGCGTTCCTATGGGATACGGCGGTCCACACGCTGCATTCATGGCAACACGTGAAAAGCATAAGCGTACAATGCCAGGTCGTGTAATTGGTGTATCTATCGATACGCACGGTAACCAAGCGCTACGTATGGCAATGCAAACTCGTGAGCAACACATCCGCCGCGAGAAAGCGACATCAAATATTTGTACAGCTCAAGCACTTCTAGCAAACATGGCGTCTTTCTACGCGGTTTACCACGGTGCAGAAGGCCTACGTACAATTGCTCGTCGTACACACCACATGACAGCTATCCTAGCGGCTGGCCTGACTAAAGCGGGTTACGAGCTAACAAACAACAGCTTCTTCGATACCATCACGCTGAACACAGAAGACAAGACAGATGCACTGTACGCGAAAGCGCAAGCAGCAGACATCAACCTTCGTCGACTTGTTGGTAAGATTGGTATCAGCCTAGATGAAACAACAACAATCGACGACGTGAACGCACTGTTCGCAATCTTCGACGTGAAAGAAGACGTTCAAGTACTATCTTCTGACATTGCATCAAACGAGTTTGCAGCAATTCCAGAAAACTGCCGTCGTGAATCAGAGTTCCTAACTCACCCAGTATTCAATACGCACCACAGCGAAACGCAAATGATGCGTTACCTAAAACAGCTTGAGAACAAAGACTTCTCACTAACGCACGGCATGATCCCACTGGGCAGCTGTACGATGAAGCTGAACGCTGCTGCTGAGATGATCCCAGTAACATGGCCTGAGTTTGGTTCAATTCACCCATTCGCACCTCTAGAGCAAGCAGCAGGTTACACAGCGCTAGCGAAAGATCTTAAAGAGAAGCTTTGTGAAATTACCGGTTACGACGATTTCTCACTACAGCCTAACTCTGGTGCATCTGGCGAATACGCGGGTTTAATCGCGATTCAACGCTACCACGCAAGCCGCGGTGAAGCTCACCGTAATGTTTGTCTGATTCCAAGCTCTGCGCACGGTACTAACCCTGCAACAGCATCAATGGTGTCAATGAAAGTAGTAGTTGTTAAGTGTGATGAAGATGGCAACATCGACATGGCAGACCTAGCAGCGAAAATCGAGAAGCACAAAGACAACCTATCAAGCATCATGATCACTTACCCTTCTACGCACGGCGTATACGAAGAGCAAGTGAAAGAAGTGTGTGAACAAGTACACGCAGCGGGCGGTCAGGTTTACCTAGACGGCGCGAACATGAACGCTCAAGTAGGTCTAACTTCACCTGGCTTCATCGGTTCAGACGTATCTCACTTGAACCTACACAAAACATTCTGTATCCCACACGGTGGTGGCGGTCCGGGTATGGGTCCTATCGGTGTTAAATCGCACCTAGCACCTTTCCTACCAGGTCACATCGAAAACGGTGTACAAGGTTCTGACTATGCGGTATCAGCAGCAGATTTAGGTAGTGCTTCAATCCTACCTATCTCTTGGGCTTACATCGCGATGATGGGCGAACCTGGCCTAACAGACGCGACTAAAGTTGCGATTCTGAACGCGAACTACGTGATGGAAAAACTACGTCCTCACTACCCTGTTCTTTACCGTGGCACTAACGGCCGCGTAGCGCACGAATGTATTATCGATATTCGTCCACTGAAAGAAGACACAGGCATCAGCGAAGAAGATATTGCTAAGCGTCTAATGGACTTCGGTTTCCACGCGCCGACTATGTCTTTCCCAGTTGCTGGCACACTAATGGTTGAGCCAACTGAGTCTGAAGACCTAGAAGAGCTAGACCGTTTTTGTGAAGCGATGATCGCAATCCGTCACGAAATGGCAGCAGTGAAAGCGGGTGAATGGCCACTAGATAACAACCCTCTAGTAAACGCACCGCACACACAAGTTGACCTTTCAGGCGCAGAATGGGATCGCCCTTACTCTCGCGAACTGGCTTGTTTCCCATCAAAAGCAACCAAGAACTCGAAGTACTGGCCTACTGTTAACCGTGTAGACAACGTATACGGCGACCGTAACCTAATCTGTTCTTGCCCAAGCATCGACAACTACGAAGATTAATTCGTAGCTGATCACAGATAACCAAGTTGGAAACTGTGATAACTGAGTTGGAAACCGATAACTAAGTTGAGAACTAACTTGAATAACAAAAGGCGAACCGCTTGGTTCGCCTTTTCTTTGTGGGCCGTTTTAGCCCATATGAACAACCAACTTAATAACGTTAACTGTATCCGCCCCACGAACCCACGGGGCGACTTGTCAGTGTTTGAAGTTCCAAGG